>NZ_SGTV01000002.1:0-215296 GCF_005435035.1 Halorubrum sp. SD690R
GGGCGGGACTCGAAGGGGCAGTCGCGAGGACGACGCAGGCGACGTAAGCACCGCAGCGAGTGAGCGGAGCGAACGAGCGAGGAGCGCAACGAGCGTGCGTCGTCCTCGCGACTGGGGCTTCGGCGGTGTTCGCCGTCGATCCGCCACCAGCCATTTATAAACAAGCGACTGTGGCTTCGGCGGTGTTCGCCGTCGATCCGCTATCAGCCAGTTATAACTGAACGGATACGGCGGCTATCCACCGATCGGCGACCTCGATTTATCACCTAACGACTCGGCACCGACCAGCAACGACTACGGACTCCGTTTATCAGTCTGATTCGATCTCGTTCGCGGCCGCGAGCACCTCGTCGTGGAGTGCGCCGTTCGAGGCGACCAGCCCGGTCGAGTCGTGCCGCCAGCGGTTCCCGTCCAAGTCCGTCACGCGCCCGCCGGCCTGCCGGATCGCGAAGACGCCTGCCACCGTGTCCCACGGGTTCGCCGCGACGTTCGTGATCGTCCCCTCCAGCCCGCCGGCGGCGACGGTGGGCAGGACCACCTGCGCCGCGCCGAGCCGGCGCATATCGCCGAAGCGGGTGACAATCGCCTCGCAGGCGCGGGCGTACTCGTCGCGGGCGTCGTATTCCCACCAGATCGTCGGGTCGACGGTCGCGTGCCGGGTCTCGGTCACGCCGCTCACCGCGATCGGCTCGCCGTTGCGGTACGCGCCCTCGGCGTCGGCGATGTAGGTGTCGCCGAGCGCGGGCGCGACGATCGCCGCCGCCACCGGCTCGCCGTCGACGACGGCGGCGACCGCGGTGGCCCACACGCGGATGTCGCGGACGTAGTTGTGGGTTCCGTCGATGGGGTCGATCACCCACGCGGGGCCCGACTCGGGGACCGTCTTGCGCTCGTCCTCTTCCTCGCCGACGACCGCGTCGTCGGGGTACGACTCGCGGATCGACTCGATGACGGCGCGCTGGGCGGCGCGGTCCGCCTCGGTCACCACGTCGTCCTCGCCTTTCGTCTCCACCGCGATGTCGCTCCGGAAGCCCTCGTTCGCCACCGCGGCGCCCGCCTCCGCGGCACGCTTCGCGACCGCGGCGCGTTCGTCGACGTCGCCCGCGCGGGCCGCGGGAGCGGGGACTTCCTCGCGCCCGCCCGAATCGGCGCCGCGCTCGTCTGCGTCGGTCATGCGCCCAGTCGACGCCGCCGCGGAGTATAAACGTCGGTTCGACGCGGGGCGCGAGTCGAAATTAACTCAGTTCTGAATCCGAGTACATTTAAGTAGGTCGGAGTCGGACAATTGGATATGAAACCCGAGGAAGCGGTCCGTCAGCTCGAGTACACCATCGACGCCTCGCTCGACGAGATCGGTCAGCGCGCCGCCGCCGGCTACCGGCCCACCTTCGAGCGCGTGGCCGAGCGCGCGGACGGGAGCGCGGTGTACGACCTCGCGGGCGAGCTCTCTCAGGAGGTCGTCGACGGCTCCTGTCCCTCGCCGGCGGAGGCGAACGCGGTCGCCGAGCGCGTGCTCGACGACTGGGCGTACACCGACGGCGGGGAGTAAATCATGATACTCTTGTCAGAAATTCATTCGCCGGTATATGTGTTTATAGATACAAATAAGTGAATTATGCCGCTTATTTCTGGTGTAACCGATGTACAAGAAGAAAAATTAATTATGTATACTGAATAGAGTGAGTGGGCCTTGTTTAGACGCGGTGTAGATCGTGTTCTACAGTCGGTGTCCAACGAACGAGATCGGGTAGAGAGCTACTCTCAGAGTGATTCGGTTCACCCAACAGAGCAACTAACCGCAGTCGTCGGGAGCGTCTAAACAAGGCCGAGTGAGTGTCTGTTAGTTAGAGGTATTGGTTCTCGAAGCGTAGAACGAGATCTCAGATGGGATTTTTCCGGTACCACTGTCATTCCTCAACCGGCCGTAGGGTCTCACAAAACCGGACAATTCCGATATTATCTGATTAAGTACTTTCCCGCTTTGTTTGGTGTCCCGTATCCAGTAATGTTAAACGCCGAACAGGAGATCGCCACCGCGGTCTCGGCCGGCGTACGCCACACGAGGCTCTCGGCGACCGATGGGAACGACAAGCGACGTATCGCTGCCGGAGGAAACCATCTTCAAACTGCTCGCGAACCGCCGCCACCGCTTCGCAATCCACGCGCTGAAACGCACCGGCGGGCCGATGGATGTCGCCGACCTCTCGACGCGGGTTACCGCGTGGGAGTGCGGGATCGACCCCGAGACGATCGACCACGACGACCGCCGGAACCTCCACACGGTCCTCACGCGCACCCACCTGCCGAAGCTCGACGAGTGCGACGTGGTGGAGTACGACGACGAGGCGAAGCTCGTCGAGCCGACGCCCGCGCTCGACGACCTCGACGTGTACATCGAGGTGTTGCGCGGGCGCGAGATCCCGTGGAGCCTCTACTACGTGGGGCTCGCGGTGCTCGCGGGGCTCGTCCAGGTCGCCGTCGCGGTCGGCGTGCCGGGCTTCGCCGCGCTCGACGCGACCGCCGCCTTTGTCGTCACCTTGTTCGCCGTCTCCGCGCTGCTCCACTACTACTACGACGAGGGTGCTCGGTTGGGGAATCTGGAGAAACCGCCCGAACTGCGCGAGCGGGAGTGGCGGAGAAAAAGTATTGTTATTATTTTATAATCCTCAAATAAAATCTTTATTTAAAGATGATTCAACACCGACAGAAGTATACACAACTAATAAATTTAAATAAAGTCAAGATAAACTCAAAATAAGAGTCTAATTACGAAGTCGGAGTAGAGGTATTGCTTCCGTAGGGGCCGTCCTCGTCCGTAACGGCAAAAATAATCTCTCCGCCCGGCACGCTATTCAGGTCTCGTGCGTCGATTGCCACACCGACTAGCGTGGAGTTACCGGAGTCGAGTCCACCTGCACTCGCGTTAGTTGTCTCGTAGCCACCGTAGTTGTCCCAACTTGGGTAGAAGCTGTCTTCAGGGTAATTTCCGCTGTACTCATCGTACACCTCTTTCGGCACGAAGTGCCACCGCTCGGGGTTGGCTAACCCTGATTTATCGATGGTTATGTCAAGATCCTCCGGACCGTTGTTAGTCATCCTGAACACTCCGTCGAACGTCGACACGGAATCGGCATTGATACCACTCCCACCGTTCCCGTTGTTCGCGAAGTTCAGTTCCATCTGCTTGCCGTTCGTCTCTGCGTACGGTGACGTGTCCTCCAGACCCAGGTACGCACTCCCGTCCCCGGCCACGTTAACACTGACACTCCGGGTCGCTTCGACGCTTGCGAAAGCGCCGGTCCCCATTGCGGCTGCCCCACCGGCAGCGAGCGATCCTGCACCGATCACGAATTTACGTCGGTCCATGTCGTATCTCACCTGTGTTCACGCACCCCTGCGACCCGTCGTCCGGACCGGGAGTGCTTGGATATCCCATGTAGGGAGAGGTACTTCGTTATGAAATTCTCGACACGTTCGCGAGCCGCTCTCGATGCGTGACGTGGCCCGCTCGATTACTTGAGGGCACTCCTCGTCGCTCGAATCGAGGTCATCCTGAACCCGTACAACGTAGTCTTAGACCGCTTCAGGGAGTCGTCTTGATAAACAACGACTCCTTGAAGATCGGTCAGATGTACATACTGGGTTTCAGTCACTCCTCGCCTGACCGGTGATCTGTCCCTGTTAACATCATATAACAAATATTAACAGGTTAATTATCCCACCTATTTATGCTATTACATCTCACACGCTACAAGCGAGAATCGCCGGTTATTGGGAGACGGTCGGCGGCGCAATACCAGGGTGGCCACACTGATGCTCTCTACAACGACCACGACGGACCGACCGAGCCGAAACGGGGGTGAACTATCTGAGGACGAGGTGTTCGAGGTGCTGTCGAACCGACGTCGCCGCTTCGTCATCCACGCGCTCAAGCGCGCGGAGGAACCGATCGACGTCTCGGATCTCTCCACGCACGTCACCGCGTGGGAGCGCGGCGTCGATCCGGAGGAGGTCCGGTACGAGGACCGACGGAACGTGTATAGTACTCTCCAGCGGACGCACCTGCCGAAACTGGAGGAAAAGAACGTGGTCACGATCGACGACGAGGAGAACCTCGTCGCGCCGACGCCCGAACTGGAGGCGCTCGACATCTACGTCGAGGTACTCCGGAGCAGAGAGATCCCGTGGAGCCTCTACTACGTCGGGCTCGCGGGCCTCGCCGCTTCGCTCCTGCTCGCCGTCGCTACGGGAACGCCGGGGTTCGCCGGGCTCGAAGCGATCGACGTGGGAGTGTTCACCGCAACCGTCTTCGGAATCTCTTCGGTCGCTCACCACGTGATCGGCCGCCAAGCACGCCTCGGAAACACGGAGAAACCGCCCGAAATCCGCAAGCGCAGATGAGCACCGCGACCCGGACGCCGACGGCCAGCGTGCGGCCGCTCCGCGCGCTGAGCCTCGTGCTCGCGTTCGCGGCGGCGATCGGGCTGGTCTTCGGCACCGCCGGGTTCACGACGATGGAGGCCGACCGCGGGCTCTCGGTCAACGTCACCGACGACGAGAGCGCGTACCTCGGCTACGCGCCGCTCTCCGGCGAAGTCCACGACGGAGAGCCGACGTCAGTCGTCGAGTACCGCAATCAGTTCGGCAGCGACCTCAATGATTTCGACGTCGATGTCTCGATCTCGGACCCCGGATCGACGGACGCAACGATCGAGTCCGTCGGTCCGCCGCTGTCTCTCGACGAGGGAACCGCCGCCGCGGTCGACGTCACGCTGCGCTGTCCCGAGGAGGAGACCGTCTCGCTCGTTTTCGATGTCGACGGGAGCGGCGACGGCGTCAGCGTCTCGCTGAGCCGGGTCCGCTCCGTGACCTGCGTTCCGGCGGAAACGCAGCCGGCGGGAGGCCGACACGCCGGCGCCTCGAACGCGTCCGCCGCCGACGGACGCGACGACTGACTCCGCTCACGGTACGACCCGCACGCGGGCCGACCTGCTCACAGTTCGATCCGCTCCCCGATCTCCGGCGCGCTCGCTTCGAACCCGCCCTCGCGCAGGTCCGCGGTGAACGCCTCGCAGCGGTCGCCGTGGTTCACGATCACCGTCGCGTCGCGGTAGGAATCGAGGAACCCGAACAGCCCGTCGCGGTCAGCGTGCGCGGAGAAGTCGTACTGCTCGACGCGCGCGCTCACGGGCATCACGCGCCCGTCAATCTCGGCGCGGCCCGACTCCAGCAGGTCACGTCCGGGAGTCCCCTCAACCTGATACCCGGTCATCGTGATCTTGTTCACCGGGTTGGCCCGGATTGCGGGGATGTACGTCATCGCGGGGCCGCCGGACAGCATCCCGCTGGTGGTGACGATCGCCGCGTTCCCGTCGGCGATGCGCTCGCGCTGTCCGTCGCGACCGGTGACGAAGCGCGCGTGCGACTTCGCGCGCCGAAGCGCCTCAGGGTCGCGAACGAACCCGGGGTACCGCCGTAGCATCTCGGTCACTTCCTTCCCCATCCCGTCGACGTAGCATGGGATGTCGTGGGCCGCACAGACTAACAGCAGCTCTTGGGTGCGCCCGATGGCGAACGCCGGAACGACGACGGCCCCGCCCTCCCAGAGGGTCGTCTCGACGCTCTCTGCGAACCGCTCTTCAACGCGGCTCCGTTCGTCGTGTTCCACGTCGCTGTACGTGCTCTCGCAGACCACCACGTCGGCGTCGGGGCGCGCCGTCGTCCCCGCGACCAGCCGCTGGTCGTCGGTGTGGAAGTCGCCAGTGTACAGCAGCTGAGTGTCTCCGTCGTCGACGAGGACGTGCGCCGAGCCCGGAATGTGCCCGGCCGAGAACAGCGTCACCTCGTAGCCGCCGCCGTCGATCCCGCCCGCGACCGGGAAGGGGTCGCCGTAGCCGTGTCGCATCTCCACTTCGCCCAACCGCGCGACGTGCTCGGCGCCGAACGGGCACAGCGGGCTGTTCCCGTGGAGCTTCAGCGTGTCCTCGGCGAGCGTCCGCGCGAGCTCCCCGGTCGGCGGCGTCCAGTGGATCGGCGGGCGGCGGTCGCCCTTCAGCAGCGCAGGGACCGCGCCGACGTGGTCGAGGTGTCCGTGCGAGACGACGACCGCGTCGGGCTCGGGATCGCGAACCGGGTACTGCGGCGGCTCCGCGGTCATCAGTCCGTAGTCCACGAGCAGCGCGTCGTCGACGAGGAGGGCGCTCCGCCCCACCTCGCGGGCGCCGCCGAGGAACTCGATCTCCATCGAGGGACCGTAGCGGCCGCTGGCGTTAGTGTCCGTCGGTCGGTCGAGCGGCGCTGTCGACCGCAGTGAGTCACTCACTCGGGCGACCGACCTCGCCGACCGCGGTCAGTCGATCCGCTCGGCGGCGTCGCGCTGGACGAGCGGATCGACGTTCTCGACGGGCAGTGAGACCACGTCCTCGCTCGCGAGCTCGTACTCCCGCTCGTCGACGCCGAAGATCGCTCCCACGTCGCGGGTGATCCGCACCGTGGCTCGCTCGGTGGGCCGGTCAGGCTTCGAACCGGCACCCGGCTCCGCAGCCGCGTCCGATCCGCCCCCTGCCGGCGACTCGGGGATCGCTCCCCCGTCCGTCGTCGCGCCGGGGTCGGCCCCCTCGTCCGTGTCTCCCGCGGGGCGATCGCCCGGGACCGTGCCGCTGTCGCCGATCGCGCTGTCGCCGATCGTGTCGTCGGCGTCGGCCGCGTCGTCGGCCCCGATCGCTCCCGGAGGCGCCGGTTCGGGGGGCACCGGCGTCGGACCCTCGCCGCCGTCGGACGCGGACTCGGGGTCGGGCGCCGGGCGGTCCTCGTTCGGCTCCGGCTCGGCGTCGGCGGAGGAGTCTCCCCCGTCGCCGCCCATCGCGCCGGCGAGGGCGCCGGCGTCGCCCGACGCCGTAGCGGCGTCCGACGGCTCGGGTTCCGGGTCGGCGGGAGCCGTGTCCGCGTCCGACGGCTCGGGGCCACCGTCGGGTGAGTCGGTGTCTGCCCGACTCGGGTCCGGCGTCCTCGCTTCGGGGGCCGAGGACCCCTCCTCGGTCCCGAGCGGCCGGTCGTCGCCGTCCGCGGTCGCGGACTCGTCCGGGACCGGCGACTCGCCCGCGAGCACATCGAGCACCGCTGACTTGTTCGCGCTGATGCGCTCGACGAGGTCGTCGAACAGCCGCCGCTCCTCGGCCGTCATTCCCTCCTCGTCGACGGACATGTCGGCCGCGGCGAAGGAGGCGAGCTTGACGACCTTCCCGACCCGGCGCTCGTAGAGCGCCTCGGCGACCTCCTCCGCGGTCTCCACCTCGTCGGAGAGCCGTCGGACGTCGTCGTCGGAGAACGGGTTCTCGACCTGCTCGGCGCGGCGGTCGCGCGCGGCGCGCAGGTCCGCGACGTACGCGCCCACGTCGTCGTAAAACGAGTCCCGCAGGTGCTGGAGGCTGTCCTTCCGGCGCTCCTTCGCCTGCGCGGATCGGAGTTCGTCGAGGTTCATTTGTCGTCGGTCATCGTTCGGGAGCTTTCCGCGCCTCGCCGCGGGCCATCAGGAAGGCTCCCGCGAACTCGGGCACGGTGTTTCTACCGGATTCAACTCTGACGCGCTCGCCGTTTAATTCTACCGTCCGATCCGCGTCCGTCTCGATCCGGATCTCGCGGCCGACGAACCGGTCCGGGACCGCGTCCCGGAGCGGGTCGAAGTCGGCGAGCTCGTCGCGGTCGAGCGGCGTGACGACGAGCGCGGAGCCGCCGTGGAGCGTCCCCGGGAGCCGGATGAGCCGCCGGGTATCGGTCGTCACCGGCTCGTCGATCGGCGCGGCGTCGGTCGCGGCGACGCGCGCGGCGAGCGCGGAGACGAGCCGGCGGACGCCCGGCCCGCCGGCCTCCACGTTGCCCTCGCGCACGGCGGTCGGGTTCCGGTCAAACGCGCCGAGGATCGTCTCCGCGCGCCCCTCGCCGATCCCGTCGAGTTCCATGAGGCGCTCGCGCGCGGCCTCGTCGCCCATCTCGCGGAGGTCGTCGGCGTACTCGACCAGCGCGTCGTGAACGCGCGCGCCCCACCCGCCCTCGGTGCGGAGGACGCGCTTCGTTGTCCCCCGCTCGGAGACCGTCCGGATCAGTCCGTCGCTGTCGAGGTCGATGGCGCGCACGTAGTCGACGATCTCGCGGCGCGCCTCGCTGTCCAACTCCCGCACGCTCTCGTCCCGGACGTGGACGTGGTAGCCCCGCCCACCGGAGAAGACGACCGTCACGTCTTCGAACGCGAAATCGTCGTCGATGAAGTCCAGCAGCCGCACGAGCGCGTCCTTACATGCCGCCAGCATCTCCGGGTAGGAGGTGGTCTCGGGGTCGACGCCGGGGAGGTGGTCGGCGTCCAGGTCGAAGACGAGGTCGGCGTTCCGCCACCCCTTCTGCCCCATCGTCGTCGCTCCGGGGTCGTCGTAGCGCGCGGCCGAGAAGTAGGCGTGCCGGGGCGCGTTGTCGGCGAAGAAGGTGTCCACGTCGCCGAGGTCGTACAGCGACTGGTGACGGACCATCGTCGTCCCCGATCCGGGGGTCCACGGGATGTGCCCCCACTCGCGGAGGTTCGCGTCGGGGGGGAGCGACAGCGACACCGACCGGTAGTAGTCGCCGAACCGCCCCCGGAGGTACTCGCGAGTCCGGTCGTCCATTCGTCTCCTCTCATATCCGCGGTCGACGTATCAACGTTACCGTTCGCCGGTGTCCGCGACAGTACTCATCGAAAAGACGCGGCGGCGCGTGGCGACGAGCGCTCGAAGAGCGCGAGCCGCGAGGCTGGGGAGGCGTGGGGCGCTGCGCGGTACGGGCGCGGCCCCGCGGCTGGGAATTTGCGGTGTCCTCTGTCGAACTACGATCGATATGTGTAACCAGGCGGCCGTGATTTGGCCTCAGGCCCTCTCCTCGTCACTGACCGTCGACAGCATTTAGTCCGGCACCGTCGTCGGCCGAACACGGCCGGTCCCCATGCTCGACGAGACACTCGACCTGCTCATCGACGAGGTCGCAAAGCTGGTCCCCGATGTCGTGTTGGGCGCGATATTTCTGGTGACCGGTCTCCTGACGGCGATGCTCGGTGTGGCGACGCTTCTCGGCGTGGCGACGGTCGGGTGGTCACCGCGGTTCGGCGGGGTACTGACCGCCGTCGGCGCACTCCTCGTGGTCGGCGTGGTCGTCTGGTGGTATCGATGACCCTCCGGATCCGGTGAGCCCTCAGTCAGTCGCGAGAGTCTCGGCGACGGCGCCCCGTCAACCGCTCGACACCCTTCCGGCCACAACACTATCCGGGACCGCTCCGTACCGAGTGGTATGCGTTCGGAAGAGGAGATCAGAGAGCAGTACGAGTTCCTGCGCGAGCAGTTGGACGACGAAGAGATGAACCACCGCGGCGTCGAGGAGCTGTTCGCGCACTACAAGCGCGCGCTCGGCTGGGTGTTAGAAGAAGAACACATGTGAGCGGCGTACAACACGTTTATTACGCTCTACCTGCTATCGTCAGGTGACGCTTCGTCTGGAGGGCCGAAGCGTCAGCGGGGACCAATCGGCAGGCTCGACGCGGCTTTTTTCCGCGTCGGGCGTGCCTTCTTCGAGCGCTACTCCGACAGCGTCCGGCATATCCTGCTTCGATAGCGCCTCGCACGCCCTGATCCGATAGCGCCTCGCCTCCGTCTCGTCGCGCCCGATCGGAGCCGCTCGGTTTCTCTCCGATCGGCGCCCTGCTCCGACAGCCAGTCGTTCCTGTGAGCCGCGGGCTCCGGGCACGTATCAGGTAACCGTAACGACTTCCCATCGCCGAATACCCGCTCTATTTCGGATGACAGTTACGGAGTTGACAGAACGAACCCGTCGGTTACGGAGGCGTAGGTGCCGCCGGCTGGTCGTATGAGGACAGATGTAACGGTATATTTATTTATTTTCGGATAATATGTCTAGGCAGTCGTATGTATGACCTCACAGGTTTTCAGCGAGACCTGCTCTACGTGATCGCGGGGCTCGACGAGCCGCACGGGCTGGCCATCAAGGAGGAACTCGAAGAGTACTACGAAAAGGAGATCCACCACGGCCGCCTCTACCCGAACCTCGACACGCTCGTCGAAAAGGGGCTCGTCGAGAAGGGCCAGCGCGACCGCCGCACCAACTACTACACGCTGACCCGCCGCGGCCGCCGCGAGATCGAGGCCCGGACCGACTGGGAAGCCGAGTACATCGAGCACTGACCCGGCCGCCCGCCGCTCCCGCACTCGGTCGATAGCCGTCGGCCTCTCTTCTTCCTCGCCGTTTTTGCGACGCTCCCGTCGCGCCGCCTCGAACGGTTGGATTCAAGTCCGCCCCGGCGGAAGCGGAGCGTATGCAACCGGGAGATCGCGTCCGCGTCGAGCGCGGGGGCGTCACCAACGAGGGCGTACTGCTCCCCTCCACGACGCGCGACCACCTCGTCGTCAAGCTGGACGGCGGCTACAACGTCGGCATCGACCGCGAGGCGGCGGATGTCGAGGTGCTGGACTCCGCCGCCCGCGAGGTCGACCCTGCGGCCGAGACCGACGACGAGGCTGACGCCACCTCCGAGATCACCTTCGACGAGGACCTCCCTACCGTCTCGCTCATCTCCACCGGCGGGACGATCGCCTCCACCGTCGACTACCGGACCGGCGCCGTCACCGCGCAGTTCGACGCCGAGGACGTCCTCCGCGCCGTCCCAGAACTCGCCGGGCGCGCGAACTACCGCGGGCGCGTCGTCGCGAACATCCTCTCGGAGAACATGGAGCCGTCCATCTGGCGCGACCTCGCCGACGCGGTCGCCGAGGAGATCGAGGCCGGCGCCGACGGCGTCGTCGTGATGCACGGTACCGACACGATGCAGTACTCCGCGTCCGCGCTATCCTTTATGCTCGACTCGCCCGTCCCGGTCGTGTTCACGGGGAGCCAGCGCTCCGCGGACCGGCCCTCGTCGGACAACGTGATGAACGCGGTGTGCGCCGTCGAGGCCGCGAAGGCCGAGCATAGCGAGACCCTCGTCTGTATGCACGCCGACCCCTCCGACGACGCCTGCGCGCTCCACCGCGGCACGCGCGTCCGCAAGAATCACACCTCGCGCCGGGACGCCTTCGAGACGGTCGGCGCCGCGCCCCTCGGGCTGATCGACTACGAGCGCGCCGCGGAGGCGGGCGCCGACGGTGACGCGGCCGACGCTGCGATCGAGTGGAACCGCGAGCCGCGCTCGCGGGGCGGAACCGACGGGAGCGACGCGGCCGACGGCGACGCGATCGCGCTTGAGCCCTACCTCGACGGCGACGTGGAGCTGGTGAAGTTCACGCCCGGAATGGACCCGGCCGCGTGGGCGTACCTCGACGACAAGGACGGCGTCGTGATCGAGGGCACCGGGCTCGGCCACGTCCACACCGACCTCATCCCGCGGATCGAGGAGCTGGTCGAGGGCGGGACTGTCGTCGCGATGACGAGCCAGTGCCTCGAAGGTCGGGTCTGCGACCGCGTGTACGACACCGGCCGCGACCTGCTGGACGCCGGCGTCGTCGAGGCGGGCGACACCCTCCCCGGAACCGCGAAGGTGAAGCTGATGTGGGCGCTCGCGAACCGCGCGGACCCCGCCGACGCGATGACGCGTGACCTCGCGGGCGAGCTGACAGAGGAGTCGCGGCCCTGGCGATGAGCGAGGCAGCCGACGAGGCCGACGCAGCGCCGACCGTCGTCGTCCGCGAGGCGCGCCCGGCCGACGCCGACGCGGTCGCGGCGTTCACCCGCGACACGTGGGGCGAGCGCCACGAGGACTACATCCCTCGCGTGTTCCCGGAGTGGGCCGCGTCCGACGACCCGGACTGCGGCACCTTCGTGGCGACGCTCCCCCCGGACGCCGCCGACGTGGGCGACCTCGACGGCAGAGACGCGGGCGACACGCACGTCACGGGCGACGGAGACGGTGCCGCCGACGCGGGCGACCCCGAGGCGGTCGTCGGCTGTATCCAGGGCGCGCTCCTCAGCGAGTGGGAGGCGTGGGGACAGGGGATCCGCGTCGACCCCGCCGCGCGCGGCCACGGCGTCGGGACCGCCCTCTCGGAGGCGGTGCTCGACTGGGCGCGCGGACGCGGCGCGACCGTCTGCCGCAACATGGTGTTCTCGTGGAACGTCATGGGACTCGGCCAGTCGCGCGCGGTCGGCTTCGACCCCGCGACGGAGTTCCGGTTCGCGGAGCCGGCGCCCGACCCGGACGCAATCGACCGCGACGCCGCCGGTCTCGACCGTCTCCCCGACCCCGACCCGAACGCGGCGTGGGCGTTCTGGAGCGACAGCGCCGTCCGCGACCGCCTGCGCGGCCTCGCGCTCGACCCGGACGAGTCGTGGGCCTGCTCCTGGCTCACCCGCGACGAGCTCGCGACAGCGACCGCCGAGGACCGACTGCTCGCGGTCGCCGACGCCGACGCGCTCGCCGGCTTCGCCGTCCGGACCCGCGTGACGGAGCGCGAGGTCGACGGCAAGCCCACGCGGACCGCGGTCTACGGCGTCGCCGCGTGGCGCGACGTCGACGCGGCGGGCGCGCTGTACGACGCGATCGCCGCCGACGCCGCGGCGGCGGACGCCGACCGCGCTCGCGTGCTGATCCCCGAGACGGTCGAGCACGTCAGCGACACCGGCGCGAACCGCGTGCCGGTCGCGGCGGAGCCGGACTTCGTCATGTGCGCCGACCTCACCGGTGGAGACGGATGACCCTCTTCGGTCTCGCTCTCCCGTGGTCGCTGCCGCTCACGCTCGTGATCTACGGCGTCGTCGTCGCCGCCGCGGTGTGGATCTACCGCGACGCGAGGGCGCGCGGGAGCCGCTACGCGGTCGTTTGGGCCGCCTCGACGCTCCTCTTCACGATCGTTCCGGTGCTGGCGTACCTCTATCTCCACCGCGACGTCGGTCCGGCGCGCTAAATTGGTCGCGCGCGGCACCGGTCCGGGCCCCCTGCCGAACCCCCGGCCGCTTATGTACGCCGACCCGGAACGACCGACGGATGCCCTCCTCTCGCCCGCCCGACGGGTTGCGCGCGCTGGCCCGCGGCCGTCGTCCCCGAGTCCTCTCGGTCGCGCTCGCGAACCTGCTCCCACTCGTCGGCGTGGTCTCGCTCGGCTGGAACGCGGCCGCGCTGATGACGCTGTACTGGTTCGAACTCGGGATCGCCTCCGGGTGGGCGCTCGTCCGCGCGCTGTTCGCCGGACGCCCGTCCGAGATAGAACGCGACGGGCTGCTCATCGGCCCGCTCGCACAGCGACGGGTCGCCCTGTCGATCCCGTGGACCGGCGTTCAGGTCCGGCTCTCGTCGCTGCTCGTCCTCCCCGTCGCCGCGCCGATCCTCGCGGTCGTCTGGCTGGTCGTCGGCACGCTCACGGTCGGCGTCGTCGTCGAGGAGGGGACCGTCTCGACCGTGGTCGACACGGTCGCGCTCGCGACGCTCGCCCTCTTCATCGGCGAGGGGGTCACGACGCTCGTCGAGTACTTCGGTCGCGGCGAGCACCGGGATCACAGCGCGCAGACCGCGATCCAAGGCGTGTTCGCTCAGGGCGCGGCGATCTTCTTCGGCGCGCTGTTCACCGTCACGATCGTCGGCGCGGGAACGCTGGAGGAGGACACGCCGATCTCCGCGATCGATCCGGACGCGATCGGGATTCCCCTCCTGCTCGGCATCGTCGCGGTGAAGTTCGCTTTCGACCTCGCGAGCCTGTACGGCGACAGACTGGCCGCGTTCGACGAGTCGTCGTCGCTCGATCTGGGGCTCTCCTACGACCCGCCCGCGGCCGAGCCGGTCGACGGATCGCTCGCGAAGCCGACCGAGACGGTCCGCCAGCCCCGCCGCGCTCGCCTCGCCGGGGCGCTGACGACGCCGCTCGGCCACCCGGGGCTCTGGTACGTCAGCGGGGGCCTCGCGCTCCTCGGCCTCCTGTTCGCGTTCGGCGGCGACTGGGGGACCGTCGCCCTCCTCCTCGCGGCCGCGGTCGCGGTCCCGCTCGCGCTCGCCGCGCTCGACCACGAACTCCGGCACGGGCTCGTCGAGTACCGCGCCGGCGACGGCGCGCTCGTCGCGCGCGACCACCTGTCCGGCGCGACGATGTGGCGCGTCGAGCCGTGGGACGAGACGGATCTGCGGGTGGAGCGCCGGCGGCTCGACCGGCGGCTCGGGACCGAGACCGTCGTGATCGAACTGCGCGACGACGAGTACCGGATCCCGGGCCTCGACGACCCGGAGCCTGTCCTCGACGTGTTCGATCGGCGGCCGGACCGGCCGGACGGCTGACGGCTATCGATATCGATACGCGAACCCGAACGCCTAATTGGTCCCGTCTCGCCCGTGGAGACATGGTTGCGACGCTGCCGGACCTCCTCCGACTCGTCGTCGTCCCCGTGTTCGCGTGGGCGGCGATCCGGGACGTCCGGACCCGGCGCCTCCCGAACAGGCTGTGGCCGCCGCTGTACCTGTTCGGCGCGCTGCTTCTGGTCTGGGAGATTGTGACGATCTGGCCTCTCGGGGGGTTCGTGGAGATGCGATTCCTGGTGCGAGTCGCGATCAGTCTGCTTTTCGTCGCGCCGCTGGGCTACGCGTTCTGGTACCTCGGGGCGTTCGGCGGCGCCGACGCCAAGGCGATGATCGCGCTCGCGGTGCTCTTCCCGACGTTCCCGGCGTACGACCTCGCCGGGGTCACGCTCCCGCTCGTCGACACCCAGCTCGGCGTGTTCTCGCTGACGATCCTCACGAACACCGTCCTCCTCGGGCTCGCGTACCCGGTCGGCCTCGCCGTCTTCAACCTCGTCCGCGGCGAGGCCTCGCGGCTCATGTTCTTCGCGCGACCGGTCGCGACCGACTCGCTGCCCGACCGGCACGGGCGGCTGTTCGAGGACCCCGACGGGCCGACCCGGAACGGCCTCGATCTCGACGCGCTCCGGATGTATCTCCGGTGGCGCGGCCGCACGCTCTCCGACGTGCGGGCCGACCCCGACGACCTCCGCGACCCCGCCTCGGTCGGCGAGACGTTCGCCCCGACCGACGGCGGGACCCACGTCGGTCCGCGGACCGACGGGGGGCGCGCAGTTGACGACGCGCCCACCGACGGGGGGCGCGCAGTTGACGACGCGCCTACCGACGGGGGGCGCGCAGTTGACGACGCGGCCCCGGACGGCGGGCATGCGGCCGACGCGGAGACCGACAGCGACGCCGACCGCGAGTCCGACGACCCGTGGGCGGCAGAGCGGTTCCTAGACGAGATCGATCACGGCGCGTACGGCACCGACGCCGCGACGCTCCGCGAGGGCCTCGACGTCGTCGCCCGCGAGGACCGCGTGCTGGTCTCGCCCGGGATGCCGTTCGTCGTCCCGATGGCGGTCGGACTCGTCGCCTCGCTGACGTACGGCGACGCGCTGTTCGCGGCGCTGGGCGCGCTCGGGCTGGTGTGAGCCGACACTGACGACGCCATTTATAAACAGATGAGCGGTGCGGCGGCGCGTGCCGACGAGCGGCCGCAGGCCGCGAGTCGCGCGCGCGAGGGAGTCGCTGGCCCCGGAGCGAAGCGGAGGGCGCCAGCGACGAGGCCGGGGAGGCGTGAGGTGCGGCTGCTGTGCGTTCGGGTGAGACTCAAAGGGGCAGTCGCGATTCCCGCTCGCTTCGCTCGCGGGAATCGCGGCTGGGGCTTTGGAGGCGTTCGCCGCCGATCGCCAATCGCTCTTTTATCGGCGAGCAGCTGCGACTTTAGCGGTTTTTACCGCCGATCGGCGATCGACGATCCGTAAGCGATCAACGACGACCTCCCCGTCTCGCTAGCTCCCAGCGCGGAGGGCGGCCGCCGTCAGTACCCGCGTTCCGACCGGGCGCTTCACGAACTCCCCGAGGTCGCGGCCGACGAGGTCGCCGACCCCGCGCTGGGCCGCCACGTCGAGCAGCCGCTGGTCGACGGTGCCGTCGACAACGACGGCTCGCGGCGCGGGCTCGGCCCCCTCCACCGCGTCGAACGCGTCTCCCGCGTCGACCTCATCGACGACGCCGAACTCGTCGCCGAGGAGCCGGGCGCGGCCGGTCTCGCCGTCGACGACCTCGTCGACGTGCGCCGCGATCGACCGCGGTTCGTCGTGCTCGCCGGTCGCGCCGTCCGTCGGTTCCTCGTTCGCGGTCGCGCCGTCCGAAGGTTCCTCGTCCGCGGTCGCGTTGTCGCTAGCCATCTCGTCCGCGGTCGCGTCGCCTCCGGACACCTCGTCGGTCTCTCCGGCGGCGTCGTCCGCGACGGTGTCGGTACCGCCGGCTTCTTCGGGAGTTGACGCCGAATCCGCCGGTTCTACTTCGCCACCGGAGGCGGACGCGCCGCTCGTTCCGGCGGCTTCGGCGTCGGCGTCCGTCGCGTCGCGCGATTCGGTCGTCGACCCGGCAGTCGGCGGCTCGGTCGATTCGGGCGACGGGTCGACCGCGTCGCCGCCCGCGGAACCGCTCGGCACCGCGCCGCCGTCGCCGACGCGCGCGGCCGACTCGGGACCGTCGTCGTCGGGTGCCACGTCGTCGGTAGTCGTCCCGTCGCTGACGGACGCCCCGTCGCCGTCCTCGGGATCCTCGTCGCCGGCGGCCGCTCGGAGATCGCCGGCGTCCGCGAGGCTCGCGTACGGGACCTTCCCGCGGAGCGCCTCGAAGACGGCGTCGCGGTCGAGGTCCTCGACGGACTCGCCGGGCGGCGCGAACGCGACGTAGTCCACGTCGCCCACCTGCGCGAGTTCGCGGAGGATGAGCTCCCCGCCGCGGTCGCCGTCGAGGAACGCGGTGACGGTCCGGTCGGCGGTCAGCTCGGCGACCGCCTCGGGGACGTTCGTCCCCTCGACCGCGACGGCGTTCTTGATCCCGCAGTCGAGCAGCGTGAGCACGTCGGCGCGGCCCTCGACGACGATGACGGCGTCTGAGTCGCCGACGCGCGGCCCGGCCGGGAGCCCCTCGTAGTCGACGATGCCCTCGACGCGGGCGGCGTCGCGCACCTCGTCTAACACGTCGCTGCTCGCGAGGCTCGTCTCCTCGAAGCCGCCCGCGATCAGCTCCTTTGCGCGCTCGACGACCTCGCGGCGCTTGGCCGCCCGTACGTCCTCGATGCTCGTCACCTCGACGGAGGCGTGACAGGGGCCGATGCGATCGATCGTCTCCAGCGCGGCGGCCAGGATCGCGGTCTCGACCTTGTCCAGGCTCGACGCGACGGTGACCTCGCCGAACGACTGGCCGTTCTCGGACTCGACGGAGACGTCGATCCGACCCACGCGCGAGGACTCCTGGAGGTCCCGGAGGTCCAGCTCGTCGCCGAGCAGCCCCTCCGTCTGGCCGAACACCGCCCCGACGACGTCGCTCCGCTCGACGACGCCGTCGGCCGCGATGGTGGCGTGTATCAGGTATTTCTCTGTGTCTTTCATGAGTGGTGAATGGTGATAGCGGGCGGTAGCGCCCGTCCGTGTATCGTTGCGCTCCTCGCGGAAAATAGCTATCGCCACGTCCCTCCGGCAACAGTTATCGAAGAAAATTTCTCTCCGATATGTGTGTTCGAACTCATTCGATAGCTCTTTGTGTTTATAGTCGTAGTTTCATTGTACATGACGCGCTTACGGAGCGATCTCGTTTGGATACCGACGTTCGCGATACTCGTTGCGTTCGCGGTGCCGTGGCCGCTGTGGGGCGTCGACCGCGTCGCCGCCGGGCTCCCGGTGTGGATCTGGTGGCACGTGGCGTGGCTCGGGCTGTGTGCGGGCCTGTTCGCGCTGTTCGTCCGGAGCGGCGCGTGGGAGCGCGGGATGGGCAGGCGGGCGGGGACCGACGCCGTGGCCGCAGATTCCGCGGCCGCCGACACCGTGGCCACAGATTCCGCCGCCGTGGACGGCGCGACGAGCCACGACCCGTCGGAGCCGACCGGGGGTAACCGCCGGTGACGCTCGGCCTTTCGCTCGGCGTCGTCGTCGGCTACCTCGTCGTCGCGCTCGCGCTCGGCCTCGTCGCGTACCGCGTCTCGGAGACGACCGCCGAGGACTACTACCTCGCGAACCGGTCGATCGGCACGCTCGTGCTGCTCTTCACGACCTTCGCCACCCTGCTGTCGGCGTTCACGTTCTTCGGCGGGCCGAACCTTGCCTACCGCGCCGGCCCAGAGTGGCTGATCGTTATGGGGACCTTAGACGGCGTCCTGTTCGCGGTGCTGTGGTACGTCATCGGCTACAAGCAGTGGCTGATCGGCGCTCGTAACGGCTACGTGACGCTCGGCGAGATGCTCGGCGACCGCTTCGGCTCGACCGGGCTGCGCGCGCTGATCGCCGGCGTCAGCCTCCTGTGGCTGTTCCCGTACGTCATGCTCCAGCAGATGGGCGCCGGGGAGGCGCTCGTCGGCCTCACCGACGGCGTCGTCCCGTACTGGGGCGGCGCGGCGCTCATCACTGGGTTCATGATCCTCTACGTCGCCGTTGCCGGACTCCGCGGCGTGGCGTGGACCGACACGCTCCAGGGGCTGTTCATGCTCTCCGTCGTCTGGGTCGCCGCGGCGTGGGTCGTCTCGGCGCTCGGCGGCGTCGGCGCCGCGACCGGGGGGATGCTGGCGGCCCGGCCCGAGTTCGGGGGCTTCGGCGGCGGCGCGTACACGCCGGAGTTCATCGTCTCCACGGCGATCACCATCGCGTTCGGAGTGACGATGTTCCCGCAGATCAACCAGCGCTTCTTCGTCGCGAAGTCGGCCGCGACGCTGAAGCGGTCGTTCGCGCTGTGGCCCGTCCTCGTCTTGCTGCTGTTCCTCCCCGCGTTCATGCTCGGCGCGTGGGCGGCCGGGACGCCGGTCGAGGTGCCAACGGATGCGAACGTGCTCCCGGTCGTGCTCGGCGAGTACACCCCCGCGTGGTTCGCCGCGCTCGTCGTCGCGGGCGCGATGGCGGCGATGATGTCCTCGTCGGACTCGATGCTGCTCTCAGGGTCGTCGTACTTCACTCGCGACCTGTACCGACCGCTCGTCGACGCCGACGCCTCCGAGCGACGCGAGGCGTGGATCGCGCGGATCGGCGTGGCGGCGTTCGCGACGCTCGCGTTCGCCGCGAGCCTGTTCCGCCCGGGGACGCTGATCGAGGTCGGCGACACGGCGTTCTCCGGGTTCGCGCTGCTCGCGCTCCCCGTGATCTGCGCGCTCTACTGGCCGCGGACGACCCGCACGGGGATGATCGCCGGCGTCGCGGTCCCCCAGGCGGCGTACCTGCTCGTCGTGCTGTCCGCCGTCGTCGGTGCCGTCCCGACCCTGCCGAAGACGGTCCTCGGCGGCTGGGACGTTGCGCTCGGGCTGATGGCGCTGTCCGGCGCGCTCACCGTGGGGGTCTCGCTGCTCACTGCGCCGACCGAGGAGGGCGACGCCTCGCGGTTCGCGGTGGCCGGGGACTGACTCGGCCGATCCCCGTCGGTCGGGGTTCGACCGCCGTCGGTCTCACTCGTTCCGCAGGAACCGGAGCGTCTTCGGATCGGGCCCGTCGTAGTACCGGTCGAGCGCGGTCCCGAACGGATCGTCCCCGTCCGCGACCGCGTCGAACAGCGTCATCGACGACCGGAACTTCAGGTCGTCCGGCGACCCGAACACCTCGCGGGCCGACCGCCCCTCCAGCCCGTTGACGATCGCCGTACACTCCCGCAGCCGCGGCCCCAGCGTCGGGTGCGCGAGGTACGCGGTCGCCTCCTCGCGGGAACCGATCGCGTAGCGCTGCGACCTCCGACTGGTCCCCAACCCCCCGACCTGCGGGAACACGAACCACATCCAGTGGCTCCGCTTCCGTCCCGCGCGCAGTTCCCGCTTGGCCGACTCGATCACGCCGGCCTGCGCCTCGACGAACCGTCGGAGGTCGTGGGAGTCGTTCGGGTCGGCCATCTCCTCGGGGACGTTCTCGTCGCTTGTTTATAAGAGTGGCCGGCAGTGCCCGTTCCCGCCGCGTCGAACCCGGCGAAAGCCAAAAGACCGCTTCGCCCCGACAACGCGTATGAACGAGCCCGGCACCGAGGGCGTGCTGTTGGACCAAGAGACGCTCCACGATCGGCTCGACGACGCGTCGCCGTGGTTTCAGGAGCACTACCGGACCTTCCGGGAGTCGATGCTCGGCGAGCGCGACGGGTCCCCGTTCCCCTGCTACTTCGGGATCGAGGTCGAGCGCGAGGGCGACATGCTGTACGCCGCCTGCGAGTCGACCACGGACCCGGCCGCGCTGTTGCGGCTGCGCGATGTCCTCTCAGAGTACCTCGACACGTACCCGGACCACGCCGACCGCGCGCCGCTCGCGGTGTTCTTCAGGCCGCCCGACAACGACCGCGGCGAGGCGCACTACCACGAGCGGCTCTGGCACGTCCTGGAGTTCCTCCACGTCCACGACCCGGAGCCGTGGCCGGACGACATCCCGGTCGACCCCGACACCCCGCGGTGGGAGTTCTGCTTCGGCGGCGAGGCGCTGTTCCCGACCTCGCGCGCCCCCTTCTACGACGACCGGAAGAGCCGCTACTCGCCGGTCGGCTTAGAGATCACCTTCCAACCCCGGAGCGTCTTCGAGGGGATCACCGCCGACACCGAGGCGGGCGAGCGCGCCCGCGAGACGATCCGAGGCCGGATGGAGGAGTACGACGGGGTCTGTCCCCACGCCGACCTCGGCGACTGGGGCGCCGAGGGCGACCGCGAGTGGAAGCAGTACCTGTTCCGCGAGGACGACGACGCGAGCCCGGACGCCTGTCCGCTCGACCCGACGCGCGAACACCCCAAGGCGTCCGAGTCGCTGCTCGAACCCGGCGCGTGGCGGGCGTTCGACGCGGCCGACACCGGGAGCGAATCCGACGCGCCCGTCAGTTCCGGACTCGGCGATGACTGACGACGCGGTCCTCCTCCTCGTCGACTTCCAAGTCGGGTTCGACGAGCCGGGGTGGGGCGAGCGCAACAACCCCGACGCCGAGGCGGTCGCGGCCGCGCTCCTCGACCGCTGGCGCGAGACGGACCGGCCGGTCGCGCACGTCCGCCACGCCTCGACGGAACCCGACTCGCCGCTGCGTCCGGACGCCCCCGGCTTCGCGTGGAAGCCGGAAACGGCGCCCGCCGGGGGCGAGCCGACCTTCGAGAAGTCGGTCAACGGCGCGTTCCTCGACTCCGGGCTCGACGAGTGGCTCCGCGAGGCCGGGTACGAGTCGCTCGTCGTCTGCGGACTCACCACCGACCACTGCGTCTCGACGACGACGCGCGAGGCCGAGAACCGAGGCTACGACGTGCGCGTGGTCGCCGACGCGACCGCGACGCACGCCCGCGAAGCGCCCGACGGGGAGCGGATCGACCCGGAGACCTCCCACTGCGTCGCGCTCGCGCACCTGAACGGCGAGTTCGCGACGGTCGTCGAGAGCGACGACCTGCTCGCCGACCGCTGAGGAGAACCGCCCGTACGGCCCGTCGGTGACGGCGTCGCGGTCGACCTCGAACGTCGAGGAATTCGGTATTCCGACGGAGCCACCAAGCGCGGGGATCTACCGCGACCCGCACAGCAGAGAACGGAGGGACGCCGCGCCGGTCGCGGCCGCTCCGTGCCCCGCACGCGGCCGCCCGGCGCCCGCGAAGGGAAACCTCTTAATGGACTACGCGCGGAGTTCGTGGTATATGAGCAACGGCGATGACGACCCGGCCGACGCCGCGGACGACGGCGAGCCGGCGGAGACGGCCGCTCCGACGCTCCCCGACGACGCGACCGAGGAGTCCCTCACCGAGTACCTCGACGAGATCGCCGACCGCCTCGAGGCCGCCGAGACGGAGGCCGACCTCGACGACGTCGAGGCGCTCTTAGCCGACGCGGAGACCGGTATCGATGAGGCCGACCTCCCCGAGCCGGACGAGGACGACCAGGACGCGGACGACCCGCGCGGCGACCTCGAAGACCGCGTCGCGGAGCTTCGCGACGGCGTGGACGACGCCCGCGGCCCCTACGGGGAGGACGTCGTCGACGCGATCGAATCCGCCGCCGGGACGGTCGAAGACACGGAGTGGACCGACGACGGGCGCGAGGACGTCGCGGCCGCCGTCGAGTCGTTCGTCGACGCGGCCGCCGACGCGATCGACGACGCGCTCGGCGACGCCGACGAGGATCCCGAGGCGCTTCTCGCGGAAGGCGAGGCGGCCGACGCCGCGGCGCCGGCCCCCGTCGATCAGCTCGTCGCGGCGCTCGACGCGGTCGCCGGCGCGGTCACTGACGCCGACCTCGACGCGGACGACGACGCCGACGACATCGCCGCGCTGCTGGACGCGACCGACGAGCTGGAGGCCGGCCTCGACGACGCCGAGGAGTGGGACGACCTCGAAACCCACGAGCAGCTCCGTGCGCAGGGATACTACGACGTGCTCGGCCACTACAAGGACTTCCCCGTCGAGTGGGCGGCGCTGAAGGAACACGAGGCGCGGGGCAACGTCGACATGATCCTGCTCGCGCTCGACTCGCTCCAGTCCGAGTTCATGGAGCGCCACTGCCTGGAGGCGTTCGAGCGGATGGGCAAGCGCGGCAAGACCGAGGCGTCGGTCGAGGAGATCCTCGGCCGCGCCGAGAAGCGCGACCAGCCCGCGATCCGGATCCTCGGGACGATGGCGGCCGAAGAGGCGACCGACACCCTCGTCGAGTACGTCCCCGAGGACTCGAACCCGCAGCTCCAGAAGGTCGTGTTCAAGGCGCTCGGCGAAATCGGCGCGTCCGAGGCGGTCCAGCCGCTCGCGAACCAGCTCGACCCCGACGGCGACACCGACGAGCTCGTCCGCCCCCACGCCGCCCGCGCGCTCGGGCTGATCGGCGACACCCGCGCCGTCGACCCCCTCGCCGACGCGCTCGAGGCGCACCCGTCCGACGACGTCCGCGCGGCCGCCGGCTGGGCGCTCCGCCAGATCGGCACCCGCGAGGCGCTCGAAGCGGTCGCCGAGTACGCCGACGAACACTCCTTCGTCGTCTCGACCGAGGGCGAGAAGGCCCGGGACGCGCTCGACGACGAGGCGGAACCGGCGCCGACCGCCTGACGCGGCCCGCGTGATGCGGACCGACTGACCCGACCCGCTCCGCCCGCCGTTCGACCGACCCTTTTCACCGATACCGAGGGCACTCCCCTCGTGTCACCCGCTCCGTTCCGTGTCCCGATCTACTCGACCGCGAGCGTCGCCGCCGTCGTCGCGCTCGGACTGCTCGTCTCCGCGGCCGTCGTCCCGGTCGCCGTCGCTGGCGATGCCGGAACCGGCCCGGGAGTCGGCAGACTCGACCCCGGCGGCGCTGCCACCGCCCCGGCGAACGAGAGCCCCGAGAACCTGACGCTCGTGTCCACGACGCCGCGGATCGTCGAGCTGTTCCCGAACCCGACGACCGCGGAGAACCGCGGCGAGTACCTCGTCGTCCGGCTCCCCGAGCGCGGGAACTGGTCGCTCGCCGACGGACACCACGAGGCGGAGGTCCCGGCGAACGCCAGCGGCGTCGTCGCCCTCTCGATGGACCCCGCGAACGCGACGCCCCTGCTCGCCGACGAGACCGCGGTCGCCGGCAACGGCGGCACCGGGGACCCGACGCTCCGCGCGCTCGACGACCACTTCCCGCTCGCCGCGTCGGGCGACCGGATCGCGCTCCGCCGGAACGGGACGACGGTCGCCGCGGTCGACTACGACCGCGCGCCCGAGGGACACCGGTGGCGCGCCGACTGGGGGGAGTGGCGACCCCGCGGGTACGAACGCCGGTCGCCGCGTCGGACCGCGAACGCCGCCGTGACGCCGTTCGTTCTCCCCGACAGCCCCGGCCTGCCGGTCGAGCCGCTCCGCGACGCCGAGGACCGCCTGTTCGTCGCCGGCTACACGCTGACCTCGGAGCGGGTCGCCGACGCGCTCGTCGCCGCCGCGGACCGCGGCGTCCGCGTCCGCGTGCTGCTGGAGGGGTCGCCGGTCGGCGGTTTCCCGGCGCGGAGCGCGGAGCTGATCGACCGGTTGACGGCCGCCGGCGTCGAGGTCCGGATCCTCGACGGCGAGGTCGAGCGGTTCCGGTTCCACCACCCGAAGTACGCGGTCGCCGACGACCGCGCGGTCGTCCTCACGGAGAACTGGAAGCGGTCCGGCACGGGCGGGCGGAGCAACCGCGGCTGGGGCGTCGTCGTCGGAAGCGACAACACCGTGGACGCGGGCGGTCCCGGGACCGAGCGCGACGCGCTCGTCGCGGAGGACCTCGCCGCGCTGTTCGCCGCGGACTTCCGGGCGCGGGACGCGCGCTCGTGGCGCGCCTTCCGCGCCGACACCGAGTTCCACGGCGGCGGGCGCGTGAACGGCTCGTACCCGACGCGGTTCGACGCGCCCGCGAAGCCCGCGACGGCGAACGTGACCGTCCTGACCGCGCCGGGGAACGCCGCCGACCGGATCGTCGCGCGGATCGACGCCGCGGACGAGCGGGTGCTCGCGGTCGTGCCGCGGGTCGGCGGTCCCGACGATCGGATCGTCCGCGCGCTCCGACGCGCGGCCGACCGCGGGGTCGACGTCCACCTGCTGCTCTCGGACGCGTGGTACGACCGGGAGGCGAACCGGAACCTCTCCGAGTCGCTCAGGGACGAGCCGATCGCCGTCGACCTCGCCGAGCCGCGCGGCCGGTTCGAGAAGGTCCACGCGAAGGGGCTGGTCGTCGACGACACGGCGCTCGTCGGCAGCCTCAACTGGAATCCGAGCGCGGAGACGAACAACCGCGAGGTGGTGCTCGCGGTCGAGAACGAGTCGGTCGCCGACTTCTACGCTCGCGCGTACGCGGCCGACTGGCGGGGCGGCGGAATCCAGCTTCCGATCGCCTTCGTCGCCGGGTTCGGCGTCGCGCTCGCGGGAGCCGGCGCCGTCGCTCGACGGGAGCTCGCGTTCGGCTGAGAAACGAGGTCGGTGCGAACGGCCGCGGCGCCCGGCTCAGTCGTCGAGCGCGATCGTCGACGAGAGCGCCTCGTCGATCTCCGCCCCCGCCATCTTCTCGACCAGCGTCTCGATCACTTCGCTGCGGCGGCGCTTCACGAACTTGATCGAGCCGACGACGAGGTGGCCGCCCCCGGAGACGCCGGCCTCGGGGAGTTCCTCGTTCAGCTCGGTCACCATGTTCGGGATGTCGAGCCGGACGCCGTCGGACCGGAGGACGCAGAAGTCGGGGCCGTAGCCGATGGTGATGACGGGGTCGCCGGTCTCTTTCACTCTCGTGTCGTGGAGCTCGCCGGTCGTCTTGCCCGGCGCGGGGTAGGTGAATCGGTGCGCGTACTCGTCTAAGTCGATCCGGTAGAGGTGCGCGCCGGAGGCGAGCCGCTCGTGGTCGACGTGGTCCTCGACGGCGTCGAGCTGGCGCTCCACGTCGCGCTCGGCGCGCTCCGAGAGGAACTCGACGAGCTCCTCGTGGCGCGCCTCGTCGTCGCAACCGACGTTGAGCGCGTCGTTGACCAGGGTCTTCCCCTCGGAGTAGCGGAGCCAGTGGGCGGCGTAGTCGAGCGCCTCGCCGATGTCGAGGAGGTCGGACTCGTCGTACCCCGCGCCCTCGGCGAGCGCGACGTAGTCGTCCATCGCCTCCGCCTTCGAGCGGTCGGAGAGGCCGGCAACCGCCGGCACGTGTTCGAGCTCCTCGGTGAGCGACGGGTCGACGAGCCGGGCGAGCTCGACGCACATCATCCCGGTGGTGACCCGGTAGTCCTCGCCGTGGAGGTAGGGGTTCACGTGGGCGTCGAGCAGCGGCCCGACCGCCTCGGGGTCGGGGTGGTGGTGATCGACGGCCGCGATGGGGATGTCGTAGTGCGCGAGGTTCTCGTAGGCCGGCACGTCCTCCTCTGTCGACCCGTTGTCGAGCATGAGGAGGAAGGAGAGCTTCTGCCCGTGGCGCGCGCGGCCCTCCAAGGCGAAATTGAGGTCGCGGGTGACGTCCTCCATCTCGTAGTAGGGCGCCTTGCTCGGGAGCCGCTTGAACAGGTGTCGGGCGGCGTCGGGGTCGCCGTGGACCTCCTCGATGAGGTTCTCAACGGCGAGCTGTACCGGGATCGCGGCGCACATCCCGTCGCCGTCGGCGTGGTGTCGGACACGGATCGGGCGGCCGGCGAGGACCGTCCGGCGGAGCAACCGCGCGAGTTCGCGGAGGTCCTCGTGGATCGGCTCGAACGCCTCCCAGTCGACGAGCGGCTCGACGTCGGCCGGCTCGGCGCGCTCGTCGAGGGCCGCCTCGAAGCGATCGCGGGCTTCGGCGGCGCGCTCGTCGGGGAGCCGCGTCAGCGAGTCGACCTCCAACTGGAGCGCGTTCTCGCGGCTCTCGATCGCCCCCGAGACGTGGACCATGTCGCCGACCTCGACCTCGGGGTACGCCCGGACCCCGGCGGACTCGAAGGCGGCACAGGAGAGGACGCCGGAGGCGTCCGCGACGGCGAAGACGGTGGGACCCCCCGTCTGTTTCGCCTGAACGACCTCGCCCTCGACGGTCACCTCGTCGCCCGGCGTGAGGCCCCGGACCCGAGAGACCGTCGGCTCGTGGGCGACCGTCTCGGTGCGGTAGTCGTCGGGGTCGACGTCGTCGAACGCCACGTCGCCGTTCTCCTTGACCTCGGTGAGCCGGACGATCAGCCGGTCGCCGACCGCGTAGTCGCCGTCGAGGTTCGACTCGTGGACCAGCCCGCTTACGGCGTCGGAGAGGTCGACGAACACGCCGTAGTCGACGACGCCGTTGACTTCGGCGTGGTACAGCTCGTCGACTGCGGCGTCTTCGAGGGTACAGTCCGGCGCCAGATCGTAGACGGTCGGCCGGTCGTCGGCCGCCCCCTCCGCCGCGTCGGCGTCGGGTTCGGGGCTCGAATCGCCCCGCGTGCCGGAATCCCCGGCGAAGTTTTCGCTCATGAGCAGCCTTCGGGAACGGCCGGTGTTAAGCCTGTTCTCTCGGGGCTCGGGCCGGGAGTCCGCGTCGCGTTCCGCGGTCCGGAACCCCTATGAGGCGACGGCGACTTATCCCGCTTATGCGACTGTTCCGCTCGGACGAGCTCCTCGGCATCGCCCGAGAGACCCTGGATTTCGTCCTCGAGGCGAGCGAGGAGACGCACCCCAACGAGTACATGGGGTTCCTCCGCGCGGACGACGCCCGGAAGCTCGATCTCGACCGGGACGGACAGGTGATCACCGACGTGCTCGTCATCCCGGGCACGGAGTCGAGCCCGACGAGCGCCAGCGTCCGGACACACATGAAGCCGAACGACATGCGCGCGGTCGGGTCGGTCCACTCCCACCCCAACGGCGCGCTGCGGCCGAGCGACGCCGACCTCGCGACCTTCGGGCAGGGGAAAGTACACATCATCGTCGGCGCCCCCTACGGCTGGGGCGACTGGAAGGCGTTCGACAACGAGGGGCGACAGACCACCCTCGACGTCCTCGACGTGGAGGTGCCCGACGAGCACTTCTTCGATTTCACCCAGGAGGACATCGACCGGGAGCTCGACGAGCGCGACCGCGGCGGCTTCCTCTCGTGGTTCCGATGACGCGGGTCGTCGCGCAGGGGACGTTCGACCTGCTCCACCCCGGCCACGTCCACTACCTGGAGGACGCCGCGGCCCGCGGCGACGAGCTCCACGCCATCGTCGCCCGCCGGACCAACGTCACGCACAAGCCCGCACCGGTGCTGTGCGCCCGCCAGCGGCGCGACATGGTCGCGGCGCTCGACGCGGTCGACGAGGCGCACCTCGGCGATCCGGGGGACGTGTTCGTCCCCATCGAGCGGCTCGACCCCGACGTGATCGTGTTGGGGTTCGACCAGCACCACGACGAGGCCGACATCGCCGACGCGCTCGCGGACCGGGGTATCGACTGCCGGGTCGAGCGCGCGTCCGGCCGCGAGCCGAAGTACGAGGACGAACTGCTCTCCAGCGGCGACATCGTCGACCGGATCCTCCGAGAGCGCGGCGGCGAGGCGGACGCGGACCGGGACTGAGCGCTGACGGACGCCGTCCGCTCGGGTCCGCGTTTTCGCCCGCCGCTCGCCGCCGTTTTGTCGAAGCGCGGAACATATATGGGTCCGATTCGTAATTCACGCCACGTGACGCTCCCAGACAGATTCCCCGCGGTGTTGGCCGCGGCCGCGATGGGCGTGTACCTGCTCGTCGTCGTCGGCGCCACCACCTCGCTCACCGAGGCGGCGACCGCCTGCGGCGCCTGGCCGGCCTGCGGGAACGGCGCCGCCCTCCCGACGGCGACCGAGGGGTGGATCGCCCTCGGCCACCGCGCCCTCGCCGCCGTCGTCGGTCTCCTCGTCGCGCTCTCCGCCGCGCTCGCGTGGCGGGACGGCGCCGACCGCCGGGTCAGGGTCGCGCTCGCCGTCGCGCTCGTCGTCTATCCCGCGCAGGCCGGCGTTGGCGCGCTCGTCGCGCTCGGCGACCTCCCGGCCGCGCTCGGCTCCACGCACCTCCTGATCGGTATCGGAATCTTCGGGGCCGTCCTCGCCGCGCTCGCCTGGTGGCTGGAGGCCGAGACGGGCGACCCGGACGACGCGCCCGACGAGTTCGAACCCGGGACCGACGACCTGCCGCCGGTCGAGGAGGCCCCGGAACCGGACATCCCGTCGGCGGCGCTCCCGCGGCTGAAGGCGACCGCGACCGCGTACTTCCGGCTGATGAAGCCGCGGCTGATGTGGCTGCTCTGCCTCGTCGCCGCGGCCGCGATGGCGCTGGCGGGCGGCTCCGGTTTCACGCCGCCCGTCGTGGCGGCGACGCTCGCCGGCGGTGCGCTCTCGATCGGCGCCTCCGGGACGTTCAACCACGTCCTCGAACGCGACGTGGACAAGCGGATGCAACGCACCAGCGACCGCCCGCTCGCGACGGACCTCGTGCCCGTTCCGCACGCCCTCGCGTTCGGCGGTCTGCTGACGCTCGTCTCGCTCGGCCTGTTCTGGACGGTGAACTCCTTGACGGCCGCGCTCGGGCTCGTCGCGATACTGTTCTACAGCGTCGTCTACACGCTCGTCCTCAAACCGAACACGGTCCAGAACACCGTCATCGGCGGCGCGGCCGGCGCGCTGCCGGCGCTCATCGGGTGGGCCGCGGTCACGGGCGAGGTCGGCGGCGGCGGGGTGCTGCTCGCCGCGGTCATCTTCCTGTGGACGCCCGCACACTTCTACAACCTCGCGCTGGCGTACAAGGACGACTACGAGCGCGGCGGCTTCCCGATGATGCCCGTCGTCCGCGGGGAGACCGCGACGCGTCGGCACATCCTCTGGTACCTCGGCGCGACGCTGGTCGCCGCGGTCGCCCTCGCCGCGGCCGCCGACCCGCTCGGCGCGCTGTACGCGGTCGTCGGCGTCGGCGTCGGCGGGGTCTTCCTCTGGATGGTCGTCCGGCTCCACTACGAGCAGACCGAGGGGGCCGCCTTCCGCGCGTTCCACGCCTCGAACGCCTACCTCGGCCTGTTGCTGTTCGCCGTCGTCTTCGACGCGCTGGTGGTCTGACACGGTCGATATCGTCGCGAGCGCGCCGCGACCGACCGGGACCTGTCCCTTTAATCTTGTTCGTGTCCTACGCTGTGCCATGACACGCGTTGAAGTCGAGTACTGCGTCCCCTGTGGCATGTTGAACCGCGCCCGAGACGTCTCCGAGGCGATCCTCAAGCAGTTCGGCGAGAGCGTCGACGAGGTCGCTCTGGTGACCGGCGACGACGGCGTGTTCGTCGTCCGCGCCGACGGCGAGGTCGTCTTCGACAAGACCGAAGACGAGTACGACGTCGACGCCATCGTCCGCGCGGTCAAGCCGCACGTCGGCGCGACGGCGTAGTCACTCGGCTGTTCTCAGACTGGAGACGCCCGAGGAGGACTCTTCGACGGGTTACATTGATCACTGTTCTCACGCCGCAAGCTAATTACGACTCGCCGACAAATCTCGGTGACGATGTCGGACTCATCGGAGCGGACCCGGACCGAGGCGGTCGCCCCCGGCGATCCGGCGGTCGACGCCGCCGCCGAGAACCGGTCGCGGCTCGCGCGGACGTGGTACCGGTCGCGGTTCGGCGTCGGCGTCATCGCCGCCGACGTGCTCCTCACCGTCGGCCTCGCCGCCGGGGCGCTGCTGGTGACCGACGGCCCGTTCCCCGGGTTCGCCGGCCTCGGTTCCGGAGTCGTTCCGCCGTTCGTCCCCCTGTTCAGCCTGCTCGGCGCCCTGGGGTTCGTGTTCACCGCCCTCGTCGAGCGGTTCGACGCCTCCGTCGGCACGCTCGTCCGGTACAACCTCCGGCTGCCGGCCGCCCTGCCGCTCGGCGTCGGGGTGTACCTGCTCTCCGACATCCTTCTCGGCGGGACGACCGGCGACGCGCCCCTCGTCGCCGGCGTCGTCTTCCTCTCGGGACTGTACGTGAACCTCGCGTACAAGCGCCTGGGGGCGTTGGCGCGCCGCCTCCTCCCCGCGAGCGCCGATCGGAGCGCGGGCTCGGGAGACGGGGAGAGCTGACCCCGGCCACGCCGGACTCAGTCGGGGTCGAACACCGCACGCGCGGAGTTGGTCACGACGAGGATGCTGCTCGACGCCATCGCGAGCGCGGCCAGCAGCGGGTTGAGGACGCCGGATAACGCCAACGGGATCGCGACCGCGTTGTAGACGAACGCCCAGCCGAGGTTCTGTTTCAGCCGTCGGTTCGTCCCGCGCGTGACGGCGAACAGTTCGGGGACCGCCGAGAGCCGGTCCTCCAGGAGGACGGCGTCGGCCGCGTCCGCGGCGAGGTCGGTGCCGGAGGCGATCGAGACCCCGAGGTCGGCCGCGGCGAGCGCCGGCGCGTCGTTGCTCCCGTCGCCGACCATCGCGACCGAGCCGTCGGTGCCGAGCCGCCGGACCGTCTCGGCCTTCGCCTCCGGCGGCACCTCGGCGAACACCTCGTCGATCGCGGGGTGCTCCGCGAACCGCCTCGCGGCCGCGGGCGCGTCGCCGGTGAGCACCACCACCCGACGGCCGTCCGCGTCGAGGTCGGCGACCACCGACTCCCACCCGTCGCGCACCTCGTCGCCGACCGTCAGGACGCCGCGGCCGCGACCATCCCAGCCGACGTAGACGGGCACGTTCCCGCGGTCGCGGGCGGTCGCTCCCGCCTCGCGGAGCGTGTCCGGTATCGGCCAGCCGCGCTCGTCGAACAGGCCGGGGTGGCCGACGACGACCTCGTCGCCGTCGACGCGCCCCGCGACCCCGCGGTCGAAGACGTCCACGTCCGTCGCTGACGGGCCGCTCGGGGCGGGCGCGTCGTCGGTCTCGCCGACGCCGTCGACGGTCGAGTCCGCCGCGGTCGCCGCGCCCCCGTCGGTCGCCGGCCGCTCAACCGTTCGCCCCTCCGAGTCCCCCAGCACTCCGGAGACGATCGCCTCGGCGACCGGGTGGACCGAGGCGCGCTCGACGGCGGCGGCGCGGTCTCGCACGCGGTCGACCGGCGTCCCCGCCGCGGCCGTCGCGTCGAGCAGCCGCATCTCGCCGTCGGTGAGCGTCCCGGTCTTGTCGAGGACGACGGTGTCGACGTCGCTCGCCGACTCGAAGACGGCGTCGGAGACGACGACGATGCCGCGGTTCGCGGCGTCGCGGATCCCGGCGGCGACCGCGAGCGGCGTCGCCAGGCCGAGCGCACACGGACACGAGACGATGAGCACCGTCAGCCCGACGAGCGCGGCCTCGATCGGCGCCGACCCGAGCGCCAGCGTCGCGGCGGCGCCGACGGTCGCGACCGCGACGACGAGGGGGACGAACACCGTCGCCAAGCGGTCGACGAGCCGCTGGACGCCGGACCGCGAGCTCTGGATCTCCCACAGCAGCCGCACGAGGGTGTCGAGGGTGTTCGCCGCGTCCTCGCCGACCTTGACGACGACCGGCGAGTCGGTGACGACGGTCCCGCCCCGGACCGCGTCGCCCTCGCGCTTCGTGGCGGGGAGGGACTCGCCGGTGACGAGCGCCTCGTCGACAGCGGCCGTTCCCTCGGCGACGGTCCCGTCGAAGGGCACGCGCTCGCCGGGGCGCACGAGCAGCCGGTCGCCGGGGTCGACCGCGTCGGCGGCGACGGTCTCGTCCGCCTCGGTCCGCACCGTCCGGTCCTCGGTCGTCGTCAGGTCGGCGAGCATGCCGGTCGCCCGCCGCTTGATGATCGACTCGTAGTGGTTGCCGGCGGTGACGACCAGGATGACGGCGATGGTCACGTCGAAGTAGAGGTCGGTCCGGCCGACGAACAGCGCGAGCGTGCTGTAGACGTACGAACTCGCGGCCGCGAGCGACACCAACAGGTCCATGTTCGGCTGCCGGGCCCGGAGGCTCACGTACGCGCCCCGCAGGATCGGGTAGCCGGTGTAAAACAGGACGATGGAGGCGAACACCCAGATCTGCGCGAACAGGTACGTCCCGGAGACGCCGCCTAAGTCGAGTATCGGCTCGTACCCGAAGTAGGTCGGATACAGGAAGAGGACGTACCACAGCATCGCCATCATGCCGAAGAACCCGCCGCCGATCAGGAATCGCACGACCGCGTCGTCGTCCTCCGCGTCCGGGTCCGCGCGGTCGCTCGCCGAGTAGCCCGCGACCGAGAGCCGCCCGGGAAGCTCCTCGGCGCTCACGGCGTCGGGGTCGTAGTCGACCCGGATCGTGTCCGTGGCGTAGCTCGCCTCGGCGGCCGCGACCCCCTCCTGCTCGCCGGCCGTCATCTCGAGGAACGACTCGCAGGTGGCGCAGTGCATCCCGTCGACGTGGAGGAACGTCGTCTCGCCGTCGAACTCGTCGCCCGGCGTCGCGTCCGGCCGCTGCTCGTCGAGGTCGTCGAGGTCCTCGACGTCGTCCAGCGACCGCGCGACGGTTAGACAGCCCCGGCAGCAGAACTCGCCGTCGACGTCGGGCGCGGTGTGCGGGTCATCCCCAGTCGGGAGGTCACAGAGCGTACAGCCTGTCATTGGTGGTCCGTTCGCGGTCGGTGGGGCGGTCCGCGGACCGGGGGCGGCGGGTCCCGCGGTTCGTGATCGATTACGCGTGTTCGGAGTCGGCCGAGTCGCCGGCGAACCCCGGGAGGGTCCCGCCGGTCGCGACCCGGAGGCTCCCCCAGATGAGCAGGACGTTCACCAGCGTCACCGCCACGACGAACTCCGCCCGGTCGGCGATGAACACCATCGCGGGGACGAGTCCGCCGAGGACGAGGAGTACGGCCTGTTGAATCGAGAAGTCCATGCCGTAGCCATGCGCTCGCCGGAAATATATAACACCCGTGTTTTCAGGGTGCGAGAACGGGTAGATCTTATATGACTCTCTACTGTCAAAGCCGCCTATGGGCCAAAGTGAGGCAGCAAACGCTCCGACTGACGATGTCGGCGGCGAGGGAGAGGATTTCGACCCGATCGGCACGCTCACGCTCATCGGAATTTACTTCGCAATTTTGGTACTCGCGTGGGTGTACATCTACTTCGTAGAGTTCCTCGGCCGGGACCTCGTCGTGGTGGGGTGATCACACGTGCACATTCACGCCTACGAGAAGCTCTGGCTCGCGCTGTCGATCGTCCTGATTCTCGCGCTCATCGGCACCGTGACCTACGGCGCGGTCGGTCCCGGCGTGGCGATGGTCGCCGACTCGCAGTCGACGGTCGACGCCGCGGCGCTCGACGAGGACGAGCGGTTCTCCGAGCCCCGCGTCGAGCAGGTGGGCGAAAACGAGTACGAGGCGTACATCGTCGCCTACCAGTTCGGCTTCGAACCGTCTCCGATCGTCGTGCCGGCGAACAGCACCGTGACGTTACACGTCACCTCTCGCGACGTGATACACGGCTTCGAGGTCGTCGGCACGAGTGCGAACACGATGGCCGTCCCCGGCGAGGTCTCGGAGATCACGGTCGAGACCGAGGAGCCGACCGAGTACGGGCTCGTTTGTAATGAGTACTGCGGCGCCGGTCACCACGTCATGGAAGGAAAGATCAACGTCGTGAGCCAGTCGGAGTTCGAGAGCCGCGGAGGTGACTCGGAATGAGCACCGCCATCGAGTCCGAACAGACGTTCGTCGACAAGTTCCCGGACGAGGCGAGGGTCGTCCGCGCGGCCTTCCTGAGCTCCTTCTTCGCCCTGTTACTCGGCGCGATCTTCGGGATCATCCAGACGCTCCACCGGACCGACGTCGCGCGGATCATCCCCTCGACCGACTACTACACCGTCCTCACCGCGCACGGCGTGTTCATGGTGATCAGCTTCACGATATTCTTCCTCGTCGGGCTGTTCACCTGGGCGCTGACGCGCAGTCTGGACCGGCCGCTCCTGAACATCAAGATCACGTGGACGTGGTACGGGCTGATGGCGACCGGCATGACGCTCACGGGGATCTCGATCCTCGCCGGGTTCGTCGATTCCATCGACATGAGCGCGGACGTGCTGTACACGTTCTACGCGCCGCTTCAGGCGCACCCGCTGTTCTACGCCGGGCTCACCGTGTTCATCGTCGGGACGTGGATCGCGGGCGCCGACTGGTTCCGGACGTTCCTCGCGTGGCGGCGCGAGCACCCCGACGAGCGGATCCCGCTCCAGACGTTCATGGTGCTGACGACGATGACGATGTGGTACATCGCCTCGTCCGCCGTCGCCGCCTCCGTCCTGCTGTTCCTGCTCCCGTGGTCGCTCGGCTTCATCGACCAGGTGAACCCGACGCTCACCCGGACGCTGTTCTGGTTCTTCGGCCACCCGGTCGTCTACTTCTGGCTCATGCCGGCGTACATGCTCTGGTACACCGTCTTGCCGAAGATCGCTGGCGGCCGCCTCTTCAGTGACCCGCTGGCCCGGGTCGTGTTCGTGCTGTTCGTCCTCCTCTCGACGCCGGTCGGGATCCACCACCAGTACCTCGACCCGGGGATCGCCGAGGGGTTCAAGTTCATCTCGATGACGAACACGATGTTCCTGCTGTTGCCCAGCCTGCTCACCGCGTTCACGGTCGTCGCGAGCGTCGAGTACGGCGCCCGTCAGCGCGGCGGAACCGGGCTGTTAGGCTGGCTCACGAACCTCCCGTGGCGCAAGCCGGAGTTCACCGGCATGATGCTTGCCGGCCTGATGTTCGCGGCCGGCGGCTTCTCGGGCATGGTCAACGCCGGGATGAACATCAACTACCTCATCCACAACACGCTGTGGGTGCCGGGTCACTTCCACCTCACCGTCGGGACCGCGGTTGCGCTGACGATGATGGCCGGGACCTACTGGATCTGGCCGCAGATCAGCAACAAGCCGATCTACAGCAGCCAGATCGGGCTGTTCCAGGTCGTCCTCTGGTTCATCGGCATGGCGCTGATGTCGAACGCGATGCACGCGCAGGGGCTCCTCGGCGTCCCGCGACGCACCGCCGAGCCGGAGTACTCCGGCTTCGACTACCCGACGATGTTCGGCGGCTTCGAGGAGCTCAACATCCAGATCGCGATCGGCGGGACCCTGCTCTTCGTCTCGACGATCCTCTTCCTCGGGAACCTCGTGTTGACGATGGGGAACCCGAAGGTGTCCGGGCTCGCGGAGCCGCTCCCCAGTCCGGTCTCCGGCGCGGAGGACGCGCCGCAGGTGCTCGATAACCTCCGCCTGTGGGTCGGCATCGCGCTCACGCTCGTCGTCCTCGCGTACGCGCTGCCGATCGCGGCGATCATCAACCGCGGCGGACTGCTCGGACCGGGCGTCGGCACCTATCCGGTGTGGCTCGCGCCGCTGTTCGACGCGCTGGCAGATGCGGCCGCCCCGCTGTTCGGCGCCGTCGCCGACCTCTCGGCCTCGCTCATTGAGGTGGTCCGATGAGCGTCGACATCTCTCGCGGCGGGCTGCTCGTGACGCTCGCGATCTTCGGCGTGATCGTCTACGAGCTCCGGACCGTGCTCGACTTCGTCGGCGTCGAGCTGCCGATCATCCCGTACATGGGGGCCGTCTTCGTCCTCGCCGGGGCCTCCGTCTGGTACGTCACGCTGAAGGGCGGGTGGCGGACCGAGCCCGAGCCGGACGAACCGGCGTAGCGACGCCGGTCATTCCCGCCGACGCGCCCTCGCGCTCTTCTCTCCGACGTCGACCGCGTCGACGGAAGCAGTTATCACCGTCGACGCCCAATAATGCGTATGGAATCCAATACTGCCTCGAACGCCTCCGAGGCGCCCTCCTCCGGATCGTCCGGCACCGACCGGCCCGTTTCGCTCGCGGACGAGGACGCTCTCGACGCCTTCGTCGCCGACGCGGACGCCGCGCTCGTGGAGTTTTACACCGACGGCTGCGGCATCTGTGCCAGCATGGAGCCGGTGATCGGGAACGTGGCCCGCGGCGCCGAGGCCGACTTGGCGGTCGGCCTGGTGAATCCCCGCGACGACCCGCCGCTGGTCGAGCGGTTCGACGTGCGGAGCGTCCCGCTGTTCGTCCTCTTTGTCGACGGCGAGCCGGTCGCGCGGCGCGCCGACGGGTTCATTTCGGGCGACGACCTGACGGCGTGGGTCGACGAGCACGCGGCCTGACCGAGGCTGATGTGTCGGTTCGGACTCGTTCCGGGGGTCGCCGACGGACACCACCGAAGCCCCAGTCGCGAGCCGGGCGCACGCTCGTTGCGTTCCTCGCTCAGTCGCTCCACTCTGTCGCTGTGGTACGTACACCGCCTTTGCCCGCCTCACGACTGCCCCTTCGAGTGCCACCCCGTACCGCTCGGCCCCGCACCTCACACCTCCCCAGCCTCGGCGGACGCACCGGCGCGGGCGCCGCCGCGCCGGCCCGCCGCCTCCCTCGCGCGTGCTGGCTTCGCGGCCGCCGCTGACGGCCGCTCGCAGGTGCGCGCCACCGCACTTTCCGTACTCACTCGTCGTCTGACTCTCACCTATTTATAAACGATCGCGCTCGACGGAACCCTTTTGAGCCGGAGCGGCGTACTGTACGCCAGTATGGGACTGGGCTCGGACATGTACCGACAGCAGATCCTCGACCACTACAAGAACCCGCGAAACTACGGGGAACTCGAGGATCCGGACTTCACGCACGTCGGCGAGAACCCCTCCTGTGGCGACACGATCCGGATGGACGTGGACCTCGACGACGAGGAGCAGACGATCGAGGCGGTGCGGTTCACGGGCGACGGGTGCGCCATCTCGATGGCCTCCGCGAGCATGCTCTCGGAGCGGCTCCACGGGATGAACGTCGACGAACTCGACGGGCTCGACACCGACGACGTCACCGAGATGCTCGGCGTCGACATCTCGCCGATGCGCGTGAAGTGCGCGGTGCTGGGGCGACAGGTCGCGCAGGACGGCGCGAAGATCCACCGCGGCGAGCTTGACCCCGACGACCGGACGGTCACCGAGGAGTGAGCCCGCGGGCCGACGGCGCCCGTCGGCTCCCGCCACGGCTCGTCCCGAGCCCACCGGACTTTTGCCCGCGAACCACGTTCGTCAGCCCATGAGCGACGACTTCGACAAGGAGGCGGAACGCGAGAAGCTCCGCGAGAAGTTCGCGGACGACGAGCAGAAGCGCGAGCACACCCAGCGGATGTCCGAGCTCCTCCTGAAGGGCGCGACGATGACGAACCGCCACTGCGAGGAGTGCGGCGACCCCATCTTCCGTCACGACGGTCGCGAGTTCTGTCCCACCTGCGGGAACGAGGCCGGCGGCGCGGCGGGGGCGAACGAGGCGACCGGGACCGCGGCGGAGCCGGACGCGGCGGGAGGCACCGAGGCGACGGGAGCCCCGCCGGACGTGGACGCCGGCGCGGCGGACGGCGTCGCCGAGAACGGCTCGGTGGGTGCCGACTCCGGTGTGACCGATTCCGCCACGACCGAGTCCGGTGCGACCGAGAGCGCGGGGCCGCGGCCCTCCCGCTCGGCTGCCGTGCAGTCACAGGGATCGGCGCCGCCGCAGGGGTCAGCGCCGCCGCAGCAGTCCGACTCCCAGCGGCCCGAGCCGCGGCGGCCCGACTCCCGACCGCCCGAGTCCGGGCGACCCACCCCGCCTCAGTTGACGGACGACGCCGAGGGCGTCGGCGCCGCCCGCGCGTCGCTGACCCGGACGCTGACGCGGTTCGCCCGTGCCGCCGAGGAGACGGACGACCCGCGGCGCGCCCGCGACCACCTCGAAGCGGCCCGCGAGGCGGCCGAGGCGCTGGCGGCGCTGGACTGACACTACTTATAAACACGTCTCCGTGTCGCGGCCGCGGTCGAGGTCTCGGCTGTCGGTTAACAACCTGATCCCGGTAGATCGGCGGCGAGCCCCACCAGAGTCTCGGCCGACCGTTTATGAGTAATCGACTGCGGATCGCCGGCAATCACCGCCAAAGCCCCGCGACCGCGCCTCACGCCTCCCCAACCTCGCGGCTCCCTCCGCTTCGCTCCGGTCGCCGCGTCCCTCGCGCGTGCTGTCTCGCGGCCGCCGGTGGCGGCCGCTCGCAGGCACGCGCCACCGCAGTTTCGAGTATCAAATAGCCTGCGCTACCGCCCGCTCTCGACGGCGACGCGCATGTCCGCCGCCAGCCGCTCGGCGCGGTCGGCGTCGGCGGACTCGGCGTAGATCCGGATCTTCGGCTCGGTGCCCGAGGGGCGGACCAGCACCCACGCGTCGCCGTAGTCGAGCCGATAGCCGTCCGTCGTGTTCGGCTCCGCGTCGGCGGTCTCGACGTAGGCGCGGGCGGCCGAGAGCATCTCGTCGCGCTCGTCGTCGTCCGCGTACTCGACGTTCTCCCGCACGAAGTGGTAGTCGGTGTACGGCGCGACGACCTCGCTGACGGGCGCGCCGTCCGCGGCCGCGAGCAGTTCGAGGAAGCGCGCGCCGATGTACGCCCCGTCCCGCGAGAGCCGGTACGGCGGGAAGAACAGCCCGCCGTTCCCCTCGCCCGCGATGGGGACGTTGACCCCCTCGTCGTGGAGGTCGCGCGTCCGGGTGATGATGTTCGTCGCGCCGATGGGCGTCAGTTCGAGGTCGGCGTCGTTGGCGGCGCAGACGTCGACGAGCCGCTGGGAGACGTTGACCGCGCTAACGACTGCGTCGCCCGGTTCGAGACAGGCGTCCGCCAGCGCCGCGAAGGAGGTGTCGCCGTCGACGAACCGCCCCCGCTCGTCGACGAAGACGGCACGGTCTGCGTCGCCGTCGTGCGCGATCCCCACGTCGGCGTCGGAGGTCGCGACCAGCCGCGAGAGGTCCGCGAGGTTCTCGGGGACCGGCTCGGAGTCGCGGCCGGGGAAGTGGCCGTCCGGCGTCGCGTTCACCGTCAACACCTCGCAGCCGAGTTCGCGGTAGATCCGGGGGGACGCGACCGAGGCCGCGCCGTGACCGGGGTCGACCGCGACCGTGAGGTCGGCGTCCGCGACCGCCTCGCGGTCGACCGCGGCGGTCAGTTGGTCGGCGTAGTCGTCGACGGCGCCATCGATCGGCGTCGTCGCGCCGGCCGACCGCCAGTCGGCGTGGTCGTACTCGTCGTCGAGGACGCGCCGCTCGATGCGCTCTAACACGTCGACGGAGAGCTCGACGCCGTCGGCGCCCACCAGCTTGATGCCGTTGAACTCCGGCGGGTTGTGCGAGGCGGTGACGAGGACCGCGGGGACCCCGTCGGCCTCGCAGTAGTTCCCGACCGCGGGCGTGGGCACGACGCCGAGGCGGTCGACGTCGCAGCCGACCGCGGCGAGGCCGCTCGCGGCCGCGTTCGCGAACAGCTCGCCGGTGGTCCGCGTGTCGCGCGCGACGGCGACGCGGTCGGCGTCCCACACCGTTCCGGCCGCCTTCGCGATGTCGAGGACGAGCGCGGGCGTGAGGTACCGCAGCGCGACCCCGCGGATGCCACTCGATCCGAACAGCTCCATGCGGGGCCATCCGCCGGCCGAGGGGAAAGCGGTTCCGAACCGCTCGGCCGGTCGCGTGTCGCTCGACCGACATCCGCGGTCGTTCCCGCGACGACGCGTGCGGTTCATGCCGGTGGCGTTCGTTCGACCCGTATGGACCACACGCGACGCGACGCGCTCGCCGGGAGCGCGCTCGCCCTGTCCGTCGCGACGGCGGGCTGTCTCGACTTCGCGGCGGGCGACGGACCGCAGGGCCCGGAGGGAACGCCGGCGACGCTGACCTGCGACGACGACGGGTTCGTCCGCCTCGGTCAGCCGTTCGAGGCGTCGGTCACCGAGACCCTCGTCGAGACGGACGAGACGACCGTTGAGCTCTCCACGGAGGGAGCGACCGAGACGTACGGCCAGTCGCTCCGGCTCGTCCTCCGGAACACCGGCGACGCTCCCGCCGCCACGCTCGGCGAATCCACCTACTCGCTCCAGCGCGAGACGGGGGAGGGGTGGCTCGACATCCGCGGCTCCACCTTGGGCGAGGCGGTCGAACTCCCCCGGACCGAGGCGTCGCTCGACACGAGTTCGGCGTACTCCTGGGACATCACGCTGACCGAGTCGGCGATCGCCGACGCGGTCGACGGCGTCGACTTGGAGGTCTGCCCGCCGCTGGGCGACGGCACCTACCGGTTCGTCTACTGGGGGCTCGTCGACGCGCCCCCGATCGGTGCGGAGTTCGAACTGGTGGGGTGAGGCCGGTTCGACGCGAGCCGCGGAGATCTCGGGCCACGGTGGGGTTCCCGGCTCAGAAGGGCTCCCAGTCTGACGGCTGGCCGACCCGGCCACGGACGCGGAACTCCCGCGCGTCGTCGTCGACGCGGGTCTCGACGACGACCTCGAACGGCTCGTGGAGGGTGTGAACGACCTGTTCGTCGTGGGCGGTCGAGCCGACGACCCCGACGAACGGCCACCCCTCGCCGGAGGTCTGCGAGGTCATTACCCGGGTGAACCGGTAGATACGCTCTGGCTCCCAGTACATCAACAGCTGGGACAGCGAGTAGACGCCGACTGCGCGGTCGCGGCCCACGGAGGACTCGACGATGTCGGTGAACTTGATCCCGATGTCGGTGAGGTTGCCGGCGCTGGCGACGTACTTCGTCGCCGGCGTGTCCTCGCGCTTGTCGCCCTGCTCGTGGGTGACGCAGTCGATGACGACCACGTCGTCGCCGTCCGCCCCCGTCAGCTCCTCGTAGTCCTCGCGGACCTTCTCCGCGGTCCGTCCCGTCGAGATCACGACCGGGCCCGTGGACCACCCTGCGAGCAGCCGGTTGAACAGGTCGTACTTCCCGCTCATCGGCGGACCGCTGATGAGGACGCTGTCGGCACCGCGGACAGCGTCGGGAAGCACAGTCATTTTGTGGACGTGAGAGTGTGTCGGGTAAAACCCTTCCGAGGGATCACTTTCGAAGCATGGAGGGGAGGTCGAGCGACGAGGGCGGGCCCTCCCGCGGCCCGTCGGTGAGTGTCAGTTCGCGTATCGCCCCGGGGAGCGCGGCCGGCACCGGAGACTCGCGCGGTGCGCCGGCGCCGTCGACGAGCGACGACCAGACAGCCTCGTCCTCCGGATCGTCCCGCTCCGCCTTCGCCTCCAGCGCCTTCGTTCGCCCCTCGTCGTACGCCAGCTCGACGATGCTCCGGTCGTAGCCCCCCGAGAACGTCTCCAGCACGCGGTCGAGCTCCTCCGGGCGGGGGTTGTCGACGCCGGCCGCGACGCCCAGCGCGAAGGCGCGCTCGACCGCCTCCTCGCGGGAGAGGTCGTCCCACTCCGTGCCGAACGTGCGGTCGTACATCAGTGCGTCACCGTCGCCGCCGGGCCGACGCGGAGCCCGCCGTCGGTGAACTCCACGTCTTGGATGTCGGTGTCGACGTCCGTTCCCCGCATCTTCAGCACCTGGACCCCGCGGCGCATCCCCTCGTCTTCGAGGTAGTTGTGCATGAAGACGACGCCGTGCGCGAGGTAGTGCTCCTCGGAGTACGCGCTCGGGTCGGTCATCTCGGAGATCAGAAGCGTCGTCGCGTCCGTCCGCTTCAGCGAGGAGAGCAGCTGGATCATCGTGTCCTCGTCGTCGTCTAAGAGGAACCGCAGCAGCATCGTCGAGTCGAAGACGACACGGTCGATGTCGCGGGAGTTGATGAACCCGGTGAGCCGGTTGGTGACCCCCGAGCGGTCGCGGCGGTCGCCGGGGAGCCCGAAGAAGCGCCGGCCGTCCGACGAGAAGGAGTCGAGGAAGGTGACGCGGTCGGAGTCGAGCGCGCGGTCGAACCCGAAGTCGTAGCCGCTCATGTCCTCGCGGATCCCGTCCTTCGTCTCGTGCATGCTGATGTAGAGGACGTCCTCGCCGTTCCGAGCGCCTTGGGCCGCGAACTGTGAGCAAAACGTCGTTTTCCCGCTCCCGGGCGGGCCGCTGACAACGTAGAGGCGGTCCTCGGGGAACCCGCCGTCGACGAGATCGTCGAACCCCGGGACGCCGCTTGAGACGCGCATACGTAGGGACCCGTTGGACGGCTGATAAGCGTTGGCACCCGGTTCTCACCCGTGAGAACCGATCGCCGGCGGACGCTGACGGGGTCGCCGACGCGGTCGCCCGGCGCTCGCTCCGCCCTCTCGGCTACGCTTCCGCGGCCTCGACGTCGTCGAGGTCGCCTGCGATGGCCTCGTCGACGTCCGGCGAGACCCACACGACAAACCGGTCGTCCGACTTGACGATACCGCGGACGCCCTCGTCCTCGACGGTAGTGCTCTGATCGACGTCCTCGGGCGAGACGTCGCGAACCTGGAACACCTCATCGACCATCCAGCCGACCGTGCCGCCCTCGTCGATCTCGTCGTCGTCGAAGACGACGATCCGCTCTCGCGGACCGGCCTCGTCGATGTCGAACAGCGTCTTCGGGTCGACGATCGTCGTCGTCCGGCCGCGGAGGTCCATGACGCCCTCGACGTGGTCCGGCGAGTTGGGGATCCGCGTGAGCTCGCCGGCGTCGACGATCTCGTCGATGACGCCGATGTCCAGACAGTACGTCCCGTCGCCCAGGCCGAACTCCAGCACCTTGGTCGGTTCGGCGTCCGCCTCTGTGGCTGCCATGCCCGTACCTGCGGTGAACCGACAAATAACCGTGTTCCCTGAATTATCAGGGGTGATTACTGGGTCCGTGGATTTATGCTGATTCTGGGCGCGCTGTGGAGTATGAGCAGGACGACGGATCGGCGCGGCGGTCGGGACGGGTCGCCGCGGGTGGTGGTCGTCGACGATTCTCCGTTCATGCGGGGATTGATAAGCGACCTCTTGAGCGACGCCGGGGTCGCGGTCGTCGGCGAGGCGGGGGACGGAGAGGAGGCGCTCTCGGTGGTGGCCGAGACGCGCCCCGACGTCGTGACGATGGACGTCGAGATGCCCGGAATGGGCGGGCTCGAAGCCGTCGAGCGCCTGATGGAGGAGACGCCGACGCCGGTGTTGATGCTGTCCGCGCACACGGACGAGGGGGCAGAGGTCACCTTCGAGGCGCTCGACCGGGGCGCGGTCGACTTCTTCGCGAAGCCGGGCGGCGAGGTGTCCACCGGCGTCTCGCGGGAGTCGGACCGGCTCGTCGAGGCGGTGCGCTCGGTTGCGGACGCCGACCTCGACGCCGCGACCCGCGAGCGTGACGACCCGAGCGCCGCGGCGTCGCGCTCGCCGGACGCCGCGTCGGAGGCGGACGCCGCGGACGTCGACGGCCCGCTGACGGTCGTGATCGCGGCCTCGACCGGCGGCCCGAACGCAGTCGAGCGCGTGCTGTCGGCGCTGCCGATGGCGGACTGCCGCGTGGTGATCGTCCAGCACATGCCCGAGGCGTTCACCTCGCGGTTCGCGAACCGGCTCGACGAGGCCTCAGCGTACGACGTGCGGGAGGCGAGCGACGGCGCCCGGATCGGCGCCGGCGAGGCGCTCGTCGCCCGCGGCGGAAGCCACACACGCATCGACAGCTACCGGTCGGGGCGGCTCCGGGTGAAGCTCGACGAAGACGACGACTCCCACACTGTCACCCCCGCGGCGGACGTGACGATGCGCTCCGCGGCCGAGGTGATCGACGACCCGCTCGTCGGCGTCGTGCTGACCGGCATGGGCTCGGACGCGGCCGAGGGGATCCGCGCGATGGCCGACGCCGGGGCGTACACGCTAGCGCAGAGCGAGGACACCTGCGTCATCTACGGCATGCCGAAGCGCGCCGTCGAGACGGGCGGCGTCGACGCGGTGTGCGACCTCGACGACGTCGCCGGCGCGATCGTGGGGGGTGAGGCCTGATGGACTCCCACCGCGCCGCGTTCGTCGCCGAGGCCGAAGACGGGATCACCGACCTCAACAACGCCCTGCTCGCGCTCGAAGCGGACCCCGAGGACGCCGAGGCGATGGACGACGTGTTCCGCGTCGCTCACACCCTGAAGGGCAACGCCGCGGCGATGGGGTACGAGGGCGTCTCCGACTTCGGGCACGCCCTCGAAGACCTGCTCGACGCGGTCCGACAGGGCGAGCGCGAGGTGACGCCCGAGCTGATGGACCTCCTCTTCGAGGGGGTCGACACCGTCGAGGCGATGGTCGACGAGATCGCCGACACCGGCGAGGTGTCGACGGACCCCTCCGACCTCGAATCGCGCCTGCGCGAGATGGAGGAGCACGGCACCGTCGGCGGGAGCGACGCCGGCGGAGACGGCGATTCGGCCGGCGGCGCCGGCGATGCCGCGGCCGATGAAGGCGACGCCGGCGGTGACGATGATGGCGGAACCGAAGCCGACGCGGACGGGGAGGCCCCCGACATCTCGGTGCCGGAGCCGCCGGCGGCCGCGGACGACCTCCCGGACCCGGTCGCGTACGCGGACGTGACGATCGGCGAGGCCCAGATGCCGGGCGTCGACGCGGCGCTCGTCCTCCAAGCCCTCGACGAGCAGTTCGACGGGCACGTCACCGATCCCGCGCCCGAGGCGCTGGAGGACGGCGAGTACGACGAGGGGTTCGACGCCTTCGTCGGCGGCGCCGACCCCGAGGTCGTCGCCGAGGGGCTCCGGGCGCTCACGCAGGTCGAGGCGGTGACGGCGGCCGCGGTCGGCGGCGGCGACGCCGCCGAGGTCGAATCGAGCGACCCGGACGCCGAATCGGCGGCCCCCGAGCAGTCAGCCGCCGAGTCGGGCGACGCCGGGCCCGAACCCGCCGACCCCGGCGACGCTGACTCGGGCGAGATCGACGCCGAAGGCGCGGCGGAGCCGGCCGCGGCCGACGCGGACGACGAGCCCGACCAGTCCGACGACGACGGCGAAGCCGAGCCGTCCGCTGACGACTCCAGTTCGCCGTCGGACGACTCCAGTTCGCCGTCGGACGACTCCGGGTCCGCCGGCGGGACCGACTCCAAGTCCGGCGACGAGATCAAGTCGATCCGCGTTGACGTCGATCAGGTCGACGAGCTGTACGGGCTCGTCGAGCAGCTGGTGACGAGCCGGATCAAGCTCCGCCGCGAGATCGAGGGGACGGACGCGGAGTCGGACGCCTTAGACGAGCTCGACAAGCTCGCCTCCAGCCTCCAAGACACGGCGATGGACATGCGGCTCATCCCGTTCTCGCAGGTGTCCGACTCGTTCCCGCGGCTCGTCCGCGACATCTCGCGGGACCTCGACAAGCGGATCGACTTCGAGATCGAGGGCGACGACGTCGAGCTGGACCGCACGATCCTCACGGAGATGCGCGACCCGCTCGTCCACGTCCTGCGGAACGCGGTCGACCACGGGATCGAGTCGCCCGAGGAGCGCGAAGCGGCCGGGAAGGACCCGACCGGCCACGTGTCGCTCACGGCGGAGCGCGAGCGCGACCACGTGATCATCGAGGTGTCGGACGACGGCGGCGGGCTTGACCCCGACCAGCTCCGCGAGAAGGCGGTCGACGAGGACGTCAAGAGCCGCGAGGCGGTCGAGGCGATGGAGGACGACGAGGTGTACGACCTCGTCTTCCACCCCGGCTTCTCGACCGCGGAGGAGGTCACCGACGTCTCCGGCCGCGGGGTCGGGATGGACGTGGTCCGGACGACCGCGCGCGACCTCGACGGCTCCGTCTCGATCGAGAGCGAGCCCGGCGAGGGGAGCACGGTCCGGTTCCGGCTCCCGGTCACCGTCGCCATCGTGAAGGTGATGTTCGTCGACGTGGGCGGCACGGAGTACGGCATCCCGATCAAGTCGATCGCGGAGGTCGCCCGCGCCGACGACGTCGAGGAGGTCCACGGCGACGAGGTCGTCAGACACGAGGACGACCTCTACCCCGTCGTCCGGCTGAACGAACGTCTCGGCGAGATCGATCCGACCGCGGCGGAACGGCCGACCGAGACGCCAGCCGCCGACGGCGGCGTCGCGGCCGACGAGCCGGGAGACGACGGGTTCGTCCCGGCCGACCCCGCGGCGCCCGACGGGTCCGGCGAGGGCCCGAGCGACGACGGCATGCTCGTCCGGATCCGCGAGGAGACGCGCAAGGTCGCGCTCCACTGCGACGCGGTGCTAGACCAGGAGGAAGTGGTCGTCAAACCCCTCGACGGCCCGCTCTCGGGGACGCCGGGCCTCAGCGGCACGGCCGTCCTCGGGGACGGGGACGTCGTGGCCGTCCTCGACGTGGTGAGCCTATGAGCGGGTCGGCGGACGACGGCGAGACGGCGTTCGAAGGCGTCCTCCGGCAGATCGACGACACGGTGCCGTTCGAGCCGGGGTACTACAACGAGTCGTACCTCGACCGCCGGATCACGGCGCGGATGCGGCGGCGCGACACGGAGTCGCACGCCGAGTACGAGCGGATCCTCCGCGAGGACGCCGACGAGCGGCAGGCGCTGATGGACGCGCTCACGATCAACGTGACGGAGTTCTTCCGAAACCCGGAGATGTGGGACGTGCTCCGGGACGTGCTCCGCGAGCGGACCGCAGACCAGCGGCGCGTCCGCGTCTGGTCCGCGCCCTCGGCGGACGGCCGGGAGCCGTACTCCGTCGCGATGCTGGCCCGGGACGACCCGGAGATCGACGAGTCGCGGATCGAGGTGCTCGGCTCCGACATCAGCGAGGAAGACCTCGAAAACGCCCGCGAGGGCGTCTACCACACGACGCGCACAACGGACATCGCCGAGGAGCTGGAGCCGCTCTCCGACCCCGACAAGTACGTCGAGCGCGACGAGGACACGTTTCAGGTGCGCCCGGCGGTCAAGCGCCTCGTCGACTTCGAGACGCACGACCTGATCCGCGACGGCGCCCGCGACCCGTTCGACGTGGTGCTGTGCCGGAACCTGCTGATCTACATCGACGTGGACCACAAGGCCGCCCTGTTCGACACGCTGGAGGCGTCGCTGGCGGACGACGGCGTCTTAGTGTTGGGGATGACGGAGAGCGTCCCCCCGGACCGCACCGACCGCTACGAACCGATCGACAAGCGACGACGGGTGTTCGGGAGGCGCTGATGTCGCTGTACCAGCACGCCCGGGACGGGAACGTGGAGCGCCTCCGGGACGCGCTCGGCAGCGACAGCGCGGCCGTCAGGCGGCGGGCGGCGGAGTTCCTCGGCGAAGTCGGCGAGGAGAGCGATCAGGCGACGGTCGACGGGCTGCTCCGCGCGGCGACGACGGACGACGACCCAGAGGTCCGCGGGTCGGCGGTCGACGCGCTCGACGCGATCGGCGAGGAAGCGCTCCAACAGCTCCTTGAGGAGCTCACGGGCGGCGGCGGCGACGCCGAGGCCGAGTGGGTCACCGCGCGGAAGTTCGCCCGCGCGCTGAAGGCTGACCGCCCGGAGCTCCGGATGGCGGCCGCGAACGCGCTCGGGCGGCTCGACGACGCGAGCGGGGTCCAGCCGCTCGTCGGCGCGCTCGACGACGAGGACGCCCGCGTCCGGCTCCGCGCGGCGCAGGCCTGCGGGACCTTCGCGGACGCCCGAGCGGTCCCCGGCCTCCGCGAGCGGCTGGACGACGACGACCCGCGCGTGCGCCGCGCCGCGGCCAACGCGCTGGGGACGATCGGCACCGACGAGGCGCTGTCGCCGCTGTTGGACCTGCTCGACGACGGCGACGAGTCGATCCGCCGGATCGCGGCCGGGGCCCTCGGGAAGGCGAGCACGCCCGAACCGGTCGAGCCGCTCGCGCGGGCGCTCGGCGACGAGAGCGCGGTCGTGCGCAACGCGGCGGTGTACTCGGTGATCGAGCTGCTCTCGAACGTGCCCACCCAACAGAGCCACGCGGTCCGCGACCAGGTGGTCTCGGAGCTGAAGGCGGCCGACGACGCGACCGTCGTCGAGCCGCTCGTCGAGATCCTCACCGACGGCCAGCAGAGCCGCCAGCGGCGGAACGCGGCGTGGATCCTCGGCCGGGTGGCAGACCCGGACGCGTCGACGGCGGTGGAGGCGCTCGCCGACGCGCTCGCGGACGACGACCCGCAGACCGCGCAGTTCGCGGCCACGAGCCTCAAGAGCCTCGGCGGGCCGGTCGTCGAGGACCGTCTGCTCGACAAGCTGAGCCCCGAACACCCGGAGGACGCCCGCGCGAAGGCGGTGTTCGTCCTCGGACAGATCGGCGGACAGGAGACGCTCAACCGCTTGGAAGAGTACGCGGACGACGACAGTCAGGCCGTCAGGAAGCGCGTGTTCTCGGCCGTCTCGAAGCTCCGCGCGGGGGGTCCGTAAATGGCGCAGGACCAGGGCGAGTACAAGATCACCGACACGCAGGCGAAGTTCGCGGTCGCGGTCCGCGAGGGGCGGAAGGTGAGCGACGTCTCGTGGACGCCCGGGCGCGTCCTGCTCTCGAACCGGCGGCTAATCCTGGCCGGCAACGACGGGAAGCGGACGATTCCGCTGTCGAAGCTGGAGCGGCTCGGCGGCCGCCACGACGCGAACCAGTCCGTCGCGCGCGTCTCCAACTACGTGAGCTTCGACTTAGGCGATCAGGTCATGCTCGTCGCCGCCTCCGACCACGAGTCGTTCGAGCGCGACGTCTACCGCGCCCTGCTCGACCAGAAGACCGTGATGGCGAAACACCCCGCGATCGAGGGGGGCGTCGTCCAGGACACCGAGTGGGAGCAGGCCCGCGTGAAGATCGACGAGAACGGGCTCAACGCGGCCTTGGAGCGCGGCGCGTTCGTGAAGTTCGACCTCGACGATATCAGCGGGCTCGACGCCGCGAAGCGCACGGTGAACGGCGAGAAAAAGCCCGTCATCGAGGTGTCGCACACGGACGACGAGGGGACGAGCATCGAGACGCACGTCGCTGGCGACCCGAGCCGGATGCGGTTCGTCGAGTCGTGGCTCCGGAAGGGCGAGGAGCGGTCGTCGACGAACGTCGACCTCTCTAGCCGCGACCGCGAGGTGCTGATGGCGCTGTACTCCGGCGTCTCGCCGTTCGAGATCCCCTCGTTCCTCGGGATGGACGTCGACGACGTCGAGGAGACGTTTGAGCGGCTGGTCGAGCTCGAAGTGGTCGAGGAGGTCCGGATCCGCCGCGAGGTGGCGCTCAACTCCCGCGGCCGCAACATCGCCAGCGAGGCGATGAACGAGCAGTGAGGCGCGGTCTCCGCTTCTCGACCGCGCGGTGTCGCCGCGTCGAATCACAGTTAAGTCGGTGCCGCGTCGAGTCCGCCCATGAGCTACGAGGCGGTCCTCTTCGACCTCGACAACACGCTGTACCCGTACGCCCCCTGTAACGAGGCGGGCAAGCGGGCCGCGCTCGACGCCCTCCGCGAGCGCGGGTACGAGCTCGACCGCGCGGCGTTCGACGACCTCTACGCGACCGGTCGACGGGAGGCGAAACGCGAGACGCGAACCACCGCCGCCTGCCACGACCGGCACGTCTACTTCAAGCGCGGGCTGTACCGTCGCTCCGGCGAGCCGGACGTCGCGGCCGCGCTGGCGGCCGGCGACGCCTACTGGGACGGATTCCTCGCGGAGATGTCGCCCTGCGACGGCGTCGAACCGGCCTTCGACGCGCTCGACGCGGCCGGGATCGACGTCGCGGTCGTGACCAACCTCACGACGCGGATCCAGGTGCGCAAGCTCACGGCGCTCGGGGTCGACGACCGGATCGACTTGCTCGTCACCTCCGAGGAGGTCGGCCGCGAGAAGCCGAGCGCGCTCCCGTTCACGACCGCGCTCGCCGAGCTGGACCGCCGGCCGAGCGAGGCGCTGGCGGTCGGCGACAACCCCGAGACGGACGTCGCCGGCGCGAACGCGGTCGGTCTCGACACCGCCCTCTTCGTCGCCGACGGCGACGCGCCCGCCGAGGCGGACCTCTCGGCGCGGCAGCGCCCCGACCGTCGGCTCGACGCGCTCACCGACTTGACGGAGGTGGCGGCGTGACCCGCGATGACGCCGTGGGAGACCCCGAGCCGGGAGCGAACCCCGACCTCCTGCGCGAGGCGCGCGACGCGGTCGTCGAGTACGCGCCGGCGCTCGCCGATCTGACGCCCGGCCGGACCGGAAACCTGAGCGTCCGCGACGGCGACGCGGTGGCGGTCACGCCCACCGGCGTCCCCTACGACTCCTTCGACGCGGGGGACGTGCCCGTGGTGTCGCTGGACGGTGAGCGGCTCGCCGGGCGCATGGCGCCGTCGAGCGAAGTGCCGATGCACACGGGCATCTACGGGCACGACCGGCCGGGCGCGATCGTCCACACCCACTCGCCGTGGGCGACGACGATGGCGACGCTCGGCCGGAAGCTCCCGCCGGTCCACTACATGATCGCCGCGGTCGGCCGTGAGGTGCCGCTGGCCGACTACGCGCCGTACGGGACCGAGGAGCTGGCCGCGAACGTCGTCGCCGCGATGGCCGAGGCGGACTCCGACGCCGCAATCTTAGCGAACCACGGGCTCGTCGTCACCGGCCCAGACGTGGAGACGGCGGTCGAGAACACCCGCCACGTCGAGGACATCTGCCGGCTCTACCTGCGCGCGTCCGCGGTCGGCGAGCCGCACGTCCTCACCGACGAGCAGATGGCGACCGTCGAGGAGCGGTTCGAGAGCTACGGCCAGCAGCCGGACGCGGAGTAGGGGCGGCGGCGCCGGCAGTCGGCCGGTTTTATAAATACACGGGCGGCTACCGGATCGGTATGACAGACACGGAGCCGGCGCCGGCGGTCCGCGAGACCGCCGAGTCGATCGCGACGATGGAGATCCGCGGCGCGGCGACCATCGCCTCCGCGGCCGCCGAGGCCCTCGCCGAGCAGGCGGAGGCGGCGGCCGCGGCGGACGCGACCGCGAGCGACCCCGCGGCGTTCCGCGCGTCGATGCGCGCCGCGGCCCGCACGCTCCGCGAGACGCGCCCGACCGCGGTGTCGCTGCCCAACGCGCTCCGATACGTCCTCCAGCGGATGGAGGGCGACTCGGTCGACCGACTCCGCCTGAGCGTCGCCGACGCGAGCGAGGCGTTCGTCCGCCAGCTCGACCGCGCGCAGGAGGACCTCGGGCGGGTCGGCGCGAACCGCCTCGCCGACGGCGACACGGTGATGACCCACTGCCACTCCACCGACGCGCTCGCGTGTATCGAGGCGGCCGTCGAGCAGGGGAAGTCGATCTCGGCGGTCGTCAAGGAGACGCGCCCGCGCCAGCAGGGCCACATCACCGCCGAACAGCTCCGCGACGCGGGCGTCCCCGTCACGCTCATCGTCGACTCCGCGGCGCGGCGGTACCTCGACGAGGTCGACCACGTCGTCGTCGGCGCGGACTCGATCGCCGCCGACGGCGGCGTCATCAACAAGATCGGCACCTCGGGGCTCGCGGTCAACGCCCGCGAACGCGGCGTCCCGATCATGACCGCGGCACAGACGATCAAGCTCCACCCGGAGACGCTGACGGGCCACACCGTCGAGATCGAGATGCGGGACGAGAGCGAGGTCATCGACGCCGAGACCCGCGGGGAGATCGGTGAGATCGCGGTCGAGAACCCAGCGTTCGACGTGACGCCGCCGCGGTACATGGACGCGATCGTCACCGAGCAGGGGCAGTTCCCGCCCGAGAGCATCGTGACGCTGATGCGGGAGCTGTTCGGCGAGGGCGCGGCCGAGCCGTGGGCGGAACCATGAGCGGACGCGACGGCGCGGGCGACGACGACATCGCGTCCGAACCTGGCGACGGCGAGGGCGTCGACGACTGGGACGAGACGGTCGCGGCGTGGGGCCGCGAGGTCGACGAGTGGGAGGGCGAAGGTTCCGAGGATCGAGGGGACGGCGACGGCGGCACCGCGACCGACGGGGCAGCCGACGACGGCGCGGGGAACGACGGCGCGGGGAACGAGGCCGCCGACGGCGGTGCGCCCCCCGCCGGCGACGGGGTCGACCCGTCGGTCGACCGCGACCCCGACCTGAACCCCGACGACGCCGACCGCGTCCCGAAGGTCGTCTCGGCGGGCCACATCAACTGGGACGTGACGATCCACGTCGACCGCCTCCCCGAGCCCGACGGCGAGACGCGGATCGACCGGCTCAAACAGTCCGGCGGCGGTAGCGCCGCGAACGTCGCGGTTGGGCTCGTCGACCTCGGCGGCCAGTCGGTCGTCTACGGCAGCGTCGGCGGTGACGAGTCGGGCGCGCTGGCGCTGCGCGAGCTCGCCAGCGCCGGCGTCGATCCCGGCCAGGTACTCGTCGACGCCGCCGAGCCGACCTCGGTGAAGTACGTCATCGTCGACGGCGGTGGCGAGCTGCTCATGCTCGCGAACGACGGCGCGAACGAGTCGTTCTCCGCGGCCGGGCTCGACCGCGACACGCTCGCAGCCGCCGACCACCTCCACCTCACCGGCCAGCAGCCCGAGACCGCCGCGGCGCTCGCGACCGCGGCCGCCGAGGCGGGTGCGACCCGGAGCTTCGACCCCGGGCGCCGCGTCGCGGACCGGGAGTTCGACGCCGCGCTCCACGCGAGCGACGTGCTCTTCGTGAACGACCGGGAGGCCGACGCGCTCGCGGCGGCCACGGACGTCGATCCGTGGGAGCCGGAGGACCGCGTCGTCGCGATCAAGCTCGGCGACGAAGGCGCGACGGTGCGGACGCCGCACGGCAGCGTCTCGCACCCCGGGTTCGACGTCGACCCGGTCGACACGACCGGCGCCGGCGACGCCTTCGCGGCCGGGTTCCTCGCGGCCGCGCTGCGGGAGCCGGAGATCACCGGCGACGGGTTCTCGCACGACCCGCGCGACTACCAGGTCCCGATCCTGGTCGGCAACGCCTGCGGCGCGGTCGCGACCGAGTCGGTGACCGCGCGCACGGACCTCTCGTGGGACCGCGTGCGGGACCGGATGGGCGAGTCGCCCGAGACGGACCTCCTCATCGAGGTCCGCGGCTGAGACGCCGCGGTTTGACGCCGGGCCGCCGCGTCAGTCCTCGTAGTCGAACGCGACGGCGAGGCCGTCGGCGCCGAAGAAGACGAACCGATAGCGGCCGGGAACGAGGTCCGGACAGACCCGGAACGCGTCCGCCTGCGGCCCGTCCCCGACGAGCCCGGACTCGCTCATCTCGAACTCCCACGTCAGCGTCCCCCCGGGCGGGACGCCGATCGCCACGTCGTCGTAGCCGACGGCGGGGTCGCCCTCCGTCGCGCGGAGCTCGGTCCAGCCCGCCTCGGTCAGGATCTCCAGGTTGTACTGCCCGCGACTACCGACGTACGCCGTGCGACCGGAGACGTTCGTCAGTTCGATCCGGAACGCAGTCCCGCGGCCGATCGCGAGCGGATCGGACCCGGGGGCGTCGTCGCCGGGGATCACAACGCGGAGCGCGAGCGGGCCGTCGCCGCCGGCGCCGGTGCCGACCCCGCCCGCGCCGCCCCAGTTGACGCCGCCCTCGTAGAGCTGTGGGTGACGCTCGGCCCCCTCCGCGTCGCAGTCGAACAAGGCGGGGACGTTCGACGGCCCGTGGTCGGGTCGGATCTCCCCGGCGAGCCCCTCCGGGTCGCGGATTCCGTCGGCGTCGCGCACCGTCCCGGTCTCGCCCCAGCCGTCGGTGACCGAGAGCCGCGCCGCCCGGGGGAGGGGATCGCTCGTGACCCGGAGCAGCGCGGCCGAGTAGGTGATCGCCTCGCCGCAGGTGACATCGTCGCCCCCCGGCCCCTGAACCGTCGCGTTCGCGACGAGGGTCCCGTCCTCGACCGCGACCCCGCCGAACGCGATCTCGTCGTGACAGGTGTCCGGCCCGACGGACTCGACGTAGCAGAGCCTCGACGCCGCGAAGTCGGTCTCCTCGACGAACGCGCGGACCCGTTCGGGCGCGTCGTCGAACAGCCCCGCGCCCTCGCCGTGCTCCTCGGTGATCAGCGCGCAGAACCCGCGTCGCTCGTTCCGGTTCCACGCCGGCCCGGAGAGGGCCGCGCCGACCTGCTGAACCGCCGTCGTCACCCCGTCGCCGCCGTCCCCGCCGTCGCTCGCGTTACCGTCGCCGTCGCGTCCGTCGCCGCCGTCCGTTCCGTTTCCGCCCGGGATCGGGTCGCCCGCCTCGGTACACCCCGCGAGCGCGCCGGCGCCTCCGACGGCGACGCCGTGGAGGGCCGCTCGCCGCGTGAGACCAGTCATACCTCGCGGTACGCTGTCGATACGTAAGTCCCTCCTGTAGACGCAAACGCGCGTCTAACCAACCGGTCCGCGGCCGGTCCGGGAGCGCGGGACGCGTTCCGGCCGGCCTACGCCGGCGGCGCGAACAGCGCCTCGACCCCCTCGGCGTCGAGGTCGGCGGCGAGGCCGAGCGCGAGCGCGACGCGCGCCTTCGGGGCCGGGAGGTCGCCGGCGAACGTGACGCCGTGGTCGGCGAGCGTGACGGCGCCGCCGGCGGTCCCGTACACCGGCTCCGTCGGCCCGGCGGGCGGGCGCCCGGCCACGACGACCGGCACGGACTCGACCGCTTCGCCGATCGCCTCTCCGAGCGCCCCGGTGACGTTCCCGAGACCGGTCCCCTCGACGACGATCCCGCCGACCCCCGCGTCGAGCGCGCGTTCGAGCGCGCCCGCACCGACGCCGGTGCCCGAGTGGATCACCGGGACCTCAGGCACGCCCTCAGCACCCTCGACGGCGTCTGCGAGGGGATCGACCGAGACGCCGCGCTCGGGGGTGCGGACGACGCGCGAGGCGGCGCGGGTGAACGTCGCGACCGGACCCGCGCCCGGCGAGGTCATCGTCGACAGCGCGTTGCTGTGGCCCTTCACGACGTCGCGGGCGGCGTGGAGTTCGTCGTCGAACGCGACGTGGACGCCGCGCGAGAACCGGCTGTCCGCGGCCGCCCGAACCGCGAGCGCGAGGTTCGCCGGTACGTCGCTGGAGGGCTCGTCGAGCCGGCGCTGCGCGCCGGTGACGACGACCGGCACGTCGAGGTCCGTGAGGAGGTCCAGCGCGAACGCGGTGTCCGCCAGGGTGTCCGTCCCGTGGGTGACGACGACGCCGTCGGCAGCCTCGTCCGCGCTCACGCCCGTCCGGTCCGGGCCTTCGCCCACCGCCTCGCGCGCCGCCGCCGCGGTCGCGAGCACGTCGCGCCACCGGACGTCGAACCCCGGCCGCGAGCAGACCTCTCTGGCCGTCACCCGCGCGTGGTCGCTCACGGCCGGCACCGCCGCCACGAGGTCGTCGCCGGTCTTCTCCGGCGCCGCACCGTCCTCGCCCGGTTCCGAGGCGATAGTGCCGCCGCAGGCCACCACCGCCACGCCCGGGCGACCGCCGTCGGTTCGCGCCGCGGGTCGCTCTCGGTCGCTTCCGGTGCCGCCGCGCCGGCCGTTCGAGTCGCCGCGCCGGTCGCGGTGATCGGTCTCGGTCATACCGGTCCTCGCTCCCCGACGGACAAAGCGATTGGTACCGCGGCAGGCGCTCGGCTCGGCGCGCGCCGGACCGCGACCGGGGTCGACTACCGGCGGCTCGCGGCGGTCGGACTGCTCCGCGGGCCCAGACGCTCCGAAACCCTCGGTTCGGCACAGATCTCGAAACAAAGGATTAGCGGAGCCGATAAACAGTTAAAATATCTCTGAGCGGGTTTTAAAACGTCCAAACCGACCGAGAAACGTGGTGAAATTCGTCGAACCCTCGTCGGGCTATATGTGGTCCCCCTTCCTACGGAGAGGTGTCCATGTCAACCCCCGCTCCCACGCAGATCGCCTCCGGCGAACGGCTCGCCGGGCTGATGACCGGCACCGTGAAAGCCGCCGCCTTCTGGGCGGCCATCGCCATCCCGGCCGCGTACCCCGCCCTCCTGTACGCGGGCCTCGACGGCGGCACCGGGCAGCTGTTCGTCGCCCTGCTGTTCGCGAACGCCCTCGCGCTCGCGCTCGGTCACGACCACAAGCGCTGAGACCGCCGCCGCCGACTCGACCGCTCGCCGACCGCCGAGGCGTCGCGTGGACACCGACGCTGCGCCCTCCCGCCCTCCTCCGGGCCGTTCTCCTATCTCCGGGCCCTCCTCCCGGCCGCTCCCGCGCGCTTTCGGGCCGCGCCGTTCCGCTCTCGAAGCGCTTACCCCCGTCCCGGGCCGACTGCGGGTATGAGCGACGAGACCCGCGTCGAGTGGCGCGACTGGGGCCCCGAGGCGTTCGCCGAGGCCGACGAGCGCGACTGCCCGGTGCTGCTCTCGCTGTCGGCCACCTGGTGCGAGGGCTGTCACGAGATGGACGCGATCACCTACGCGGAGCCGCGGATCGCCGCCAACGTCAACGAGGGGTTCGTCCCCCTCCGCGTCGACGTCGACCGCCACCCGCGGGTGCGCGAGCGCTACAACATGGGCGGGTTCCCGACGACCGCCTTCCTCACGCCCGAGGGGAGACTGCTGACCGGCGCGGGCTACCTCGACGTCGACGGGATGCGGCAGGTCCTCGAATCGGTCCGACAGATGTGGACCGACAAGGGCCGCGACGCGGGGCGCGTCCCCCGGGCGCTCGACGCCGACCTGCCGCCCCGCGGCGACGTGACCGACGGGATAGAGAGCCACCTCGCCGGGCAGCTAGAGGCGAAGTACGACGCCGAGAACGCCGGCTGGGGGACAGACGCGAAGTTCCCGCTCCCGCGGACCGTCGAGTTCGCGCTGAAGCGGGACCGGAACCGCGCGCTCCGGACGCTCGACGCGGTCCGCGACCACCTCACCGACGACGTCGACGGCGGATTCTTCCGCTACGCGGGGACGTCCGACTGGGGGGACGTCGCCTACGAGAAGCCGCTCGACACGAACGCCGCCGTGACCCGCGCGTTCGCGAACGCCTTCCTCTACACCGGCGACGAGGCGTACCTCGACCCAGCGCTCGACGCCGTGGACTTCCTCACCGACGACCTCTGGACCGGCTACGGCGTCGGCGGCAGCCTCGGTCCCGGGCTCGGCCGCGCCTACTACGCCGCCCCCGCCGAGGACCGCGCGGACCTCGACGACCCCCGCCGCGACCTGACCGTGTTCGCCGGCGGCAACGCGCTCGCCGCGGACGCGCTGCTCGCGGTGGCCGCCTACACCGACGACGAGGGGGCCCGCGAGTACGCTGACCGGATCCTCGACGGCCTCGAACGCGACCTGATCGACGCCGACAGCGGCGCGGTCACCCACTACCGCGGCAGCGACGAGGCCGGCGAGTCCGACCTGTTGGAGGACGCCGCCCGCGTGGTCGGGGCGTACGTCCGCGCTGCCGGCGTCCGCGGCGAGGGGGCCGACGTGGCCTGCGCGGTCGCGGACCGAGCGATCGACCGGCTCCACGTCGAGGGGTCGTTCGTCGACGGGCCGCGCTCGGGGGCGGGACTGCTCGACCGGTCGTTCCGCCCGCTCGACGCCAACGTCGAGATGGCGACGGCGCTCCTCGACCTCGCGGCGCTCACCGGCGAGGACCGCTACCGCGAGGTCGCCCGCGAGACGGCCGAGGCGTTCGCCGGCGCGACCGAGCGCCTGAGCGTTCAGGTCGCCGCGTACGGGAGCCTCGCCGCCCGGCTCCGGCGCGGCACGACCGTCATCGCGGTCGGGACCGAGCCCGGGAGCGACCTCCACCGCGCCGCGTGGCGGGTCGCCGACCACGAGAAGGTGATCGCACCGAACGCACACGAGGCCGACGCGCCCGCGCCGCGGACGGTGCCGGAAGGAACCGCGGTCGTCCTCGCGGGCGACGAGACCTCCGAGCCGGCGGAAACGCCCGACGAGTTGATGCGTCGCGTCGGCGACGTCCTAGCGTAAGTCGCGCCGATACGCCGGGCAAAAATCGCCGCGTCGCGCCGGTGGCGGCGAGGACGCCCGATCGGTCGGTCCGGATCGTAAACGGGCGACGCGTTTATACGGGTGCCGCGGCATCCCCGGGTATGGCATCTCTCCGCGACCTGGGGCTCTCAGAGTACGAGGCCCGGGCGTACCGCGCGCTCCTCCGGACCGGTCCGACGACGGCGAAGGACCTCTCTCGGGCCAGCGAGGTCCCGATGGGGCGGATATACGACGTGCTCAACAGCTTAGAGCAGCACAGCCTCGTCCGCAGTCAGGCCGCCAGCCGACCGAAGAAGTACGTCGCGGTCGAGCCCGACGCCGCGCTGGACCGCCTGCTTGACGAGAAGAAACAGGAGCTGCGGACGCAGGCCGAGCAGTACGAGTCGGTGGTCGACGACCTCTCCGCCGAGCTCGACGCCGGCGAGCCGGTCGACGGCCAGTTCTGGACCGCGGCGGTCGGCGCCGAGGAGGCGACGGACCTCCTCTTGGAGCGGATCGCCGCCGCGGAGCGCAGGGTGGTCGTGGTCGCGGGCGCGCCGGCGACTGGCTTCGACCTCGGCACGATCGGCGAGCGCGTCACCGCCGAGCTGGAGTCCGCGCTCGAACGCGGCGTGGAGATCCGGGTGCTGCTGTCGCCGGCGACGGTCGACGAGCTCCCGCGGAGCGTTGGCAGCCGGTACACCTCCGAACTCGCCGACATGGACGGGTTCGAGGTCCGGACGTCGCCGAACGTGGACGGGACGTTCAACGTGTTCGACGAGATCGAGGTGTGCATCGAGGTGCCACACCCCCTGTCGGCGGACGAGCCGTTCGCGATGATCGACGTGAAGGACATCGACTTCGCGACGAGCGTGAAAGAGCAGTTCGAGCCGCGGTGGGCGGAGGCGGAGCCGCTGACGTTCGGGTGAGCTGACACCGAGACGGGACGCGGCGCGCGGTGCGAGACGCTTACCGGCCGAGTTCGCCGCGCAGGTCGCCTAGTCTGACCTCGCGTTCGGCGTGGGCGTTGTGCTGGTGGATCGACTCGTCGTTCGACTGTTTCATGCGGATCACGGCGTCGTCCGAGAGGTGCGGGAACTCCTCGACGGTGCCCTCGGCGAGCGCGCGGACGCAGTCCTCGACGAACTTCGCGTCGGCGTGGGCCTCGTAGGTCATGTGGTCCTCGTCGGGCCGCTTCGCCATGTTGTAGATGCGCGCGCTCATCGAGTCCCGGGCGACGTCGATCACGTCGCGGAGGTCGACGTCGGGGTGGCCGTCGGTCGTGATCGTCAGGGTCGCGTGGCCGCGCTGGGAGTGGCCCGGCTGCGGGACGGCGTCCAAGAACTCCTCGGTCGTCTCCTCGTCGATGCCGAGTTCGGCGAGCTTGTCGCGGGCCCGCGACTCGCTCATCCCCTGCGAGCAGGGGCAGACGGTCATCCCCGTCACTTCGGCGCCGATCTCCTCGCGCGTGCCGTCCTCGGTCGCCTCGGCGCTGGCGACGATCGTCGCCGTACTCTGCGTCTCGATGTCGGAGGCGGGCGTGTTCTCGCGGGTGACGAGTTCCGCCGTCATCGACACCTCGGCGGTGGTGGTGTAGTCGTGTTTCTCGAGGAGTCGCTCGGCGGCGTCGCCGCAGACGTCCTCGACGCGGTACGCCTCCTCGCGGGTGATGTCTTCGAGGATCTCGTCGACCGTCGCGAGGTTCCGCGACATGTCGATCCCCTTGCGGCCGCTCGGGAGGTCGACGAACACCTCGAACTCCGCCATGAGGACGATGGGTCGCTTGTCACCGCGCGCCAGCTTCACGAGCTTCTCCACGCCGGTGACCCCGACCTGCGACAGCCCGACGGTGACGTCGGGGGCCGAGGCCTGTACGTCCGGCAGCTGATGACTCATTACGAACATGATAGGGACTCTCGGGATTAGCCCTTTCGGAAGGGGGAGGTACGTCGGGTAGTCGCGCGCGTGCGTCCCGGCCGCGCACGACGCGAAAGTGAGGGGCACCGCCGATCCGCGCGTGTGAGACCTCCACGCCCCGCGGGCCGTAACGCACGATTTATAACGGCGGCAGCGGAAGGTGTTCCAAGACCATGCCGAGTTCCAATGGGCCGCAGAAGGCGACTCGCGACAAGCTCTCGAACAAGCCCCGCAACCGCGGCACCTCCCCGCCGCAGCGAGCGATCCAGGAGTTCGAGGAGGGGTCGCAGGTCCACCTCAAGATCGACCCGAGCGTCCCCAAGGGGCGCTTCCACCCGCGCTTCGACGGCCGGACGGGCACCGTCATCGGCAAGCAGGGGTCGGCGTTCAAAGTCGAGATTCCGGACGGCGGCAAGACGAAGACGCTCATCGTCACCGCCGCTCACATGCGGGCGCAGCAGAACTGAGATGACGATCTTCAAAGAGAAGCTCGACGAGGAGTACGTCACCACCTCCGAGGCGAAGGAGATCCTCGTGGAGATCGAAGACGAGCGCGCGGCCGACGAGGACCGCGATCTCCGCTACGAGCTGGCCCGCGCGATCGAACACGTCAACCGCTTCGCGAACCTCGACGCCGACGAGTCCCGCGAGCTCGTCGAGGAGCTGACCGACCTCGACCAGGTCGACGTGCCGACCGCCGTGAAAATCACCGACCTACTCCCGGAGGACCGCACGGAGCTCCGCTCGGTGTTCGCCCAAGAGCGCTACTCGCTCGACGGCGAGGAGCTCGACGAGATCCTCGACGTCGTCGCGAAGTACGCCTGACCGCGAGATTCTTCCGGCCCGGTGGGGGTCCGTCGCCACGTTTTTTCAGATTTCCGCCCGTATGTCGAGCCGCATGTACCAGACCACCCTCGTTCCGACCGGCGAGGGCGTCGCCGCCCTCGACGCGGTCGACGACGCGATCGACGTCACGGCGGCCGACGGGACGGTACACGTCCTCGGCGTCGTCGAAGAGATCCCGATGTACGACCGGTCCGGCAAGCCGGAGAAGTTCGACGACGACGACCCCGAGCGCCGCGACGAGCTGGAAGCGGCGGTCGACCGGGTCGCGACGGCCGTCGCGGACGCCGGCATCGACAGCGAGACCGCGGTCGAGTCCGGCGTCCCGGCCCACGAGATCGCGGCGTACGCCGACGCCGTCGACGCGGACGCCGTCGTGATGGGCAAACGCGGCCTCGACGCGGCGGCCGGCGACCTGCTCGGGAGCACGACCGAGCGCGTCATCCGGAACGCCGACGCGACGGTCGTCTCCGTCCCGGTCTCCGAGTGAGCACGCGCGGCCGCCCCCGCCCCGCGTCGTCGGCCCCCGTGCGTCACCGGTTCCGGCCGGTCTCAACGGCGATCGTCCCGAAGAGCCGCTGATCGCGCTCCCGGACCGCGGCGCCGTCGTCGAGCGCGCGACGCGCGGCGGCGGTGCGCTCCGCGAGCCTGCCGAGCGGGTCGTCGCCCCGCGCGTCGAAGAGGCGACCGTTCACCGCCACGAACGCCCGGAGCGCGGCGTTCGCCGCTCCGTTCCCCTCCGGGACAAACGCCGCGACGACGACGGCGTCCGCGAGGTCGCACCAGCGGCTCACGACCCGGTACGGGTCGGCGAACAGCGACGTGACGAACGTCGCGAGGACGCCGTCGGCGGCCGCGACGGGCGGGCGCTCGGCGTCGCCCTCGACGAGCGAGACGTTCCCCCAGTCGTGCCGCTCGACGAGCCCGGCCGCGCGGTCGAGCATCCGCGGCGAGACGTCGACGCCGACGACGCGCCCGCTCGGCCCCACCGCGTCGCGGAGCGCGGGGAGGTTCACTCCCGGCCCGCAGCCGAACTCGACGACCGTGTCGCCGGGGGCGAGGTCGAGCGCGCGGACGCAGGCGGCCCGGACGCCGCCGACGGACGCCGTAGCTCGCGCGAACCAGTCGTAGACCCGCGCCCACGCGTCGTAGCCGCGGCGGATCCGACGCAGTCGACGCGGATCCGTTTCCGGATCGCCGGCCACCACGGAGTCGCCGTCACGGTCCCGGGTCACGAGTCGACGCCGACGGCCGCCGGCGGGGTCTTCGGCCACCACCGCGCCGGCCCGTCGCGCGCGACCGTCGAGCGACACCGCTCCGAGTCCGTACAGCCCCGCGGCCGCTGGTAGGCGATCCCCCGCTCGGCCAGGTACGACACGTACCCGTCGTCGACGCGGTCCAGCTTCTCGTGACAGACCCACCGGTCGCCGCACGTCCCGGCGGCGACGCTCCGGTACGGGCAGGTGAACGTCGTCTCCTCGATGCCCGCCTCGGACGCGGTCTCGTCGATCCGCACGCCGACGGAGCGGTACGCCAGCCGGAGTCGCCGGACGACCGCGCTCGGCGACGACGCGCCGAGGAACAGGACGTGCGCGAGCGCGTATCCGAAGTCGTGGAGCAGCCGCTCGCCGCGCGTCAGCGACGCTCGGTCCCCTTCCAGCCGCGTCCGGAGCGTGCCGTACCACTCCGCTATCTCGCGGACCTCGTCGCGCAGCGCCGCCGCCTCCGCGAGCGCCTCTCGCCGCTCCGTCAGGGGCGTCGCCCCGTCGGAGAGACGGAACGACGGCACCGCCTCGACGTGTTCGAGCACGCGCTCGCGGAGGCAGTCGCCGTCCGCGTGCGCCGCGGCTCGACGGCGGAGCTCGGGGTACCAGTCCCGCGTCAGCGCGCCGTACGCGCCGTCGAGGAGCTCGTCGACCCGTGCCGCGTCCTCCGCTCCGCTCGCTCCGCCGCGATCCGTTCCGCCCGCCCCGGCGGTCGCCCCCGGGAACGCCTCGACGAGTCGCATCACCGCCGCCGGCTCCGGTTCTGCCATGGTATTACGTGTCACTCGACGCTATTGAATCCGCCCGGCGGCGGCCGCCGTCGCCGCGGCCCCGGCAGCGGTTTTTTCACCGCTCGGAGCGTTAAACGATACATGGACAACGCCGACGGCGACGGGACGCCGGAGGACGACCGAACGGGCGGCGACGCCGCCGCGGACGCCGGGGAGACGCCGGACGAAGACGCCGCCGGCGACGGAGGGGACGGACCGACCGCCGTCCTCCTCGACGTGCTGCCGAACGGGCGTCCCGACGACGACCGCCCGCAGTCCCGCAAGTCGCCGGTGGCGTACGGGCTCGGCGACGACTCGTTCGCGCTGTACGAGCTGATGCTCGCCGCCGACGCGGACGTCTCCGTCGGCGACCGGCTCGGGCTGGACGGGCCCAACGTCGGCCGCTACCGAGAGGTCTCCTTCGACGGCCTCACCCGGAACGCGGCCGCGGAGATCGAGTACGCGGCCGAGGCGATCGTCGAGGCCGACGAGGAGCGGTTCGTCGACTTCTACAACGAGGCGGGCCCGATCACCCTCCGGCTCCACCAGCTGAATCTGCTGCCGGGGATCGGCAAGAAGCTGCGGAACGACCTGCTCGACGAGCGGAAGCGCGGGCCGTTCGAGAGCTTCGCCGATGTCGAGGAGCGCATCTCCGGGCTCCACCGTCCCCGAGAGGTGATCCTCGAACGGATCGTCGAGGAGATCCGCGAGGACGACCTGAAGTACCGGACGTTCGTCGGCCGCGAGGAGTGAGCGACGGGCGGCCCGTGCCCCCCGCGACCGTGGGCACGACCGGGAGTCGCCGCGATCCGCCGCCGCGACGCCCCCGAAACGAGACTTTTACCCGAACACCGCGTGTATCCCGGCCATGACCGACTCACCGACGGGTGAAGCCGCCGGCTACGGGAGCCGCGATCCCGACGCGCTCGCGCGGCGGGCCGGCGCGCGGGCGGACCCCGACCGCGACCAGCACTTCCTCGTCGACGACCGGGTCCTCGACCGGATCCCCGGCTACCTCCCGGCCGACGCCGACGGGAGTCACCTCCTCGAGATCGGCGGCGGCGCGGGCGCGCTCACGGACCGCCTGCTGGCGGCGGCGACGGCCGACGGGACCGCGGACTCCGGCCGCGTCACCGTGATCGAGCGCGACAGGGCGTTCGCCGACTTCCTCCGCGAGGAGTTCGCCGCCGCCGTCGCCGACGGCCTCCTCGACGTGGTCGAGGGCGACGCGCTCGACGTCGACCTCCCGCCGTTCTCGGCCTGCGTCGCCAACCTCCCGTACGGCGTCTCCTCGGAGATCGCCTTCCGCCTGCTCCCCGAGAAGAAGCCGCTCGTGTTGATGTTCCAGGCGGAGTTCGCCGACCGGATGGTGGCGTCGGCGGGCGAGTCCGAGTACGGCCGCCTCTCGGTGTCGGCGCAGCACTACGCCGACGTAGAGATCGTCGAGCGCGTCCCGAAGGAGGCGTTCGACCCGCAGCCGGCCGTCGAGAGCGCCGTCGTGCGCTGTGCGCCGCGGGACCCCGACTACGTCGTCGGCGACGAGGCGTTCTTCCTCCGGTTCGTGAAGGCGCTGTTCACCCAGCGGCGCAAGACGGTGCGGAACGCGGTGCGGAACACGGCGCACATCTCCGGGCTCGACGAGCCGGAGGCCGTCGTCGACGCGGCCGACGAGGAGCTGTTGCGCAGTCGCCCGGGGAAGCTGGACCCGGCGGCGTTCGCCGCGCTGGCGGAGCTGGCCCGCGAGCGCGGCTCGCCCACGGGGGCGTGACATGACCGGGTGGATCGGCCTCGTGGCGGCGGTTCAGCGCGCGCTCACGGGCAACGCGGAGCGGTTCGCCGCCTCCGCGGGTATCGTCGCCGCCGTGCTGATCGTCCGGTACCTCACGCGACGGCTGCGCCACGGCGACCGAGACCTCTCCTCCACCCAGCGGCTCCTGCTGTCGGCGGGGGTCGGCGTCGCCACCGCCGCAGGGGCGATCACGCTGATCGCGGTGTGGGACCGGAGCGGCGCGCTCTTCGAGACGGCGCAGTCGGCGCTCAGCGCCGATCAGGTGTCGAACGTCGTCCTCAGCGTGATCCTCTTGGCTATCGCGTACGCGCTCACCGACTTCCTCGGGGGCGTCATCCGCGAGATCGGTGCGGAGAGCGCGTCGATCTCGCAACACCAGCAGGAGGTGATCCTGCGAATCACGCAGCTGACCGTCTACACGTCGGCGGTCCTCGCGGTGGTGGGGCTGTTCACCGACAACGTCGGCAGCCTCCTCGTCGGCGCGGGGTTCCTCGGCATCGTGGTCGGCATGGCGGCCCGCCAGACGCTCGGGGCGATACTGGCCGGGTTCGTGCTGATGTTCTCCCGGCCATTCGAGGTCGGCGACTGGGTCGAGATCGGCGACCACGAGGGGACCGTCACCGAGATATCGATCATGAGCACACGGCTCCGGTCGTTCGACGGCGAGGTGATCACGATGCCGAACGACGAGGTCCGGTCGGGGTCGATCGTCGACCGATCGCGGCGGAACCGGCTCCGGGTGGAGGTCGAGGTCGGCGTCGACTACGACACCGACGTCGAGCGCGCGGTCGCGGTCGTCGAGGAGGCGGTCGCGGGCGTCGAGGATGTCGCCGAGATGCCCGAGCCGAACGCCGTGACGAAGCGCTTCGACGACTCCGCGGTCGTCCTCGGCCTGCGCTACTGGATCCGCAACCCGAGCATGCGGAAGCGCTGGCGGACCCGGACCGCCGCGATGAACGCGATGAAGGGCGCGCTCGAGGACGAGGGGATCGTCATCCCGTTCCCGCAGCAGACGCTCTCCGCTCGCGCCGAGGGCGCCTCCGGGCCGCAGTTGGACGCGGCGGTCGAGGGCCGGGCGGCGACGCGGCCCGGCTCCGCCGACCCGAACGGCGCCGATGTCGACGCCGACGACGCCGGCGAAGCGACCGACGGCGACGCCGGGGAGGCCGACCGATGACCGACGACGCGAGCGAGGGCGACCTCGCGGCGCGCCGGGGTCTCGACGACGCCGTCGTCTACCAGCCGGCCGAGGACTCCGGCCTGCTCGCGGAGGCGGCGGTCGCGGAGGCGCGCGGCCGCGTGCTGGAGGTCGGAACGGGGTCGGGCTGGGTCGCCGCGCGGGTGGCGAGCGAGCGCGACCTCGACGTGGTCGGCAGCGACCTCAATCCGCACGCCGCGCGACAGGCGCGCGACCGCGGCGTCGGGGCCGTCGTCGCCGACCTGCTCTCGCCGTTCCGCGCGGACGCGTTCGACACGGTGTGTTTCAACCCGCCGTACCTCCCGACCGACCCCGAAAACGAGTGGAGCGACTGGATGGAACACGCGCTCTCGGGCGGCGAGTCCGGCCGGGAACTCATCGAACCGTTCCTCGCCGACGTGGGGCGCGTCCTCGCGCCGGGCGGGGTCGTCCTCCTGCTCGTCTCCTCGCTCACCGGGTACGAGGAGGTGCTCGCACTCATCGAGGACGCCGGGTTCGACCACGAGGTCGTCGTCGAGGAGTCGTTCCCCTTCGAGACGCTCACGGTACTGGCGTTGCGTCGGGCGTAGCGGGGTCGCTCGGCAACTGATTACTATAAAACATAACGCGCATTAGCAAATATTATACGACGGTATATCCAACGATCGGTGATGACCGAACGTGTCGCGGCGACGCCGGGGCTGTATCCGCTCCCGGACCGGGCGAAAGAGACGCTCTCGGACCTGAAGGGCCACCAGAAGGGGGACCTCCTGAGCGGCGACGAGAGCGAGGCGATCGTGGCGGCGTACGACGAGGTGCGCGCCGAGTACGTCGACGACCAGCTGGACGCCGGCCTCGACCTGATCTCCGAGGGGCAGGGCCGCTGGGACGACATGATCGCGCACCCGCTGACCGTCAGCGACGCCGTCGAGACCGGCGGCATCGTCCGGTACTACGACAACAACAACTTCTACCGGGACCCGCGCGTCGTCGACGAGCTCGACTTCTCGGGCGACGTGGCGGGCGAACTGGAGAAGGCGACCGACCTGCTCGCCGACGCCGACGGGGTCGACGACGCGTCGCTCGCGGCGACGCTTCCCGGGCCGTACTCGCTCGCCGACCTCGCGACCGACGAACACCGCGGCGACGAGGCCGATTTCCAGGCCGCCATCGCCGAGTTCCTCGCGGGCGAGGTCGAGGCGTTCCCCGACCACGAGACGCTGTTCCTCCTCGAACCGTCGCTCGTCACGAACCCGCCCGCCGAGGGCGAGGAGGCGGGCGCGACGGACGCCATCTCGACGGTCGCCGACGCGACCGACGCCGACGTGGTCGTCCAGACGTTCTACGGCGCGCTCGGCGAGAAGCTGTACGCGCACCTCGTCGACGAGGCGGGCGCGGACGCGCTCGGGCTTGACCTCGTCGCCGGCGACCGGGACGACACCGTCTACAACGTCCAGGAGTTCGGCTCGACCGACTCGCTGTCGCTCGGGCTCGTCGACGGGCAGAACACGCTGGTCGAGGAGCCGGAGACGATCGCGGAGCGCGTCGAGTGGTTCGAGTCGCAGATCCCGCTGGAGGGGTTCGACCGGACGTACCTCACGCCGAACACCGAGCTGTTCTACCTGCCGACGAACAAGTACCGCGCGAAGCTGAACGCCCTCGCCGACGCCGCGGAGGTGCTCGATTAATGGTCCGAAACCCGTCCGCCAACCGCGACCAGTTCCGTCCGGACGACCACCCGAACGACGCGTTCCTGCTCACGACCGTCGTCGGCTCGTACCCGAAGCCGAAGTGGCTCAACCGCGCCGACGAGCTCGTCGACGACCCCGACTCGAAGTTCGACGAGTCCGACCTCGAAGAGGCGCACGACGACGCCTGTCGGCTCATCACGCACGAACACGAGCGCGCCGGGCTCGACACGGTCGTCGACGGCGAGATGCGCCGCAACGAGATGGTGGAGTTCTTCGCCGACCGCATCGACGGCTACGAGTTCAACGGGCCGGTGAAGGTGTGGGGCCACAACTACTTCGACAAGCCGAGCGTGGCCGAGGAGGTCGCGTACGACGAGCCGTGGCTCGTCGACGAGTTCGAGTTCACCTCGAACGCCGCAGAGCGCCCGGTGAAGGTCCCGATCACGGGGCCGTACACGCTCGGCTTCTGGGCGTTCAACGAGGCGTACCCCTCCACCGAGGAACTCGTGTACGACCTCGCGGACCTCGTCAACGAGGAGGTCGAGAAGCTGGTCGAGGCGGGCGCGCGCTACATCCAGATCGACGAGCCCGCGCTGGCGACGACGCCGGAGGACCACGCCATCGTCGGCGAGGCGCTCGAACGCATCGTCTCGGGCATCGACGAGGACGTCCGGATCGGCCTCCACGTCTGCTACGGCGACTACTCGCGGATCTACCCCGAGATCAACGACTACCCGATCGACGAGTTCGACGTGGAGCTATGTAACGGCGACTTCGAGCAGATCCCGACGTTCACCGACCCCGAGTTCGAGCCCGACCTCGCGCTCGGCGTCGTCGACGCCCACACCGCCGAGGTCGAGCCGGTCGAGGAGATCAAAGCGAACATCCGACAGGGCCTCCGCGTCGTCCCGCCGGAGAAGCTCACGATCTCGCCCGACTGCGGGCTGAAGCTCCTCCCGCGCGACATCGCGTACGGCAAGACGGAGAACATGGTGACCGCGGTCCGCGAGGTCGAAGCGGAGATCGACGCCGGCGACATCGACCTCGACAACCCGCTCGCGGACGACTGAGGCGTCGTCGAGCGTTCGTCTCGGCACCGCTCCTGTGACTCTCGGTCCGCCCTTCGAGTCGGCGATACCCTCGCCTGTTCACTGCGGGCCGAACGCTGAATTCCCCCGCGCTAAGCCCGGTGCGAGATCGGCTGAGTCCGTTCGAGCACAGTTTCCGAGCGGCCGCTTTCCCCCCCGAAAGCGGTCAGATCGAAGCCAAACGTTTCGTACAGAGACCACATACGACTCCGATCGTGAACACCGTTCGGCTGCTGGCGAACCCCGTCGTTCGATGGGCGATCGCGTTCCTTTACCTCGGCGCGTCGTTGACGTTGCTCATCGTGCTCGGAGACCTCCCGAGGCCGGATCAGATCGTGGTGACGATAACCTGTGTAATCGGCTTCTTCGTGGTTCCAATCGCGCTGAAGGGGTACGTGGATTCGGCGCCGGACCGGTACTGACAGACGCGATTCCGGGTATCCGAGCGGACTGGCCGTGGAGCGGCCGCGTTCGGTCGCAACTGCGCCACCGAACCCACGCCGCTATTTATAAAAGCTCGCCGCACCCACCGCCGACATGGACATCGGCGTGACGGTCGGTGACGACCTCGACCGCCTCGCGGCGTCGCCGGCGCGGTTCGACTTCTGCGAACTCGGCGTCGGCGAGCCGACGCTCGTGCCGGACGAGGTCGACCCCGGCCGCCTGACGGACGCGCTCGGCGGCCGCGACCTGCTCGTCCACCTGCCGTACAGCCAGCGACTGGCCAGCTACGTCCCCGAGGTGAACGACGCCATCGTCGACTACCAGCGCCGGCTCCTGACCGCGGCCGGCGACCTCGGCGCGGAGAAGGCGGTCCTCCACGCCACCTCCGCCGACCGCGACGACGTGGCGTTCCGCGAGACCGCGGCCGACCAGCTCCGGCGCGTCGCCGACGTCGGCCGCGAGGCGGGCGTCGAGGTCGTCGTCGAGAACGTCGGCCACCAGCACGCGGGGCTCCAGCTCTCGGTCCTCGGCGACCTCGCCCGCGAGACCGACACGCCGATCTGCTTCGACGTGGGCCACGCGTACATGGAGGGCGGCAACAAGGCGATCAGGCGGTTCCTCCGCAGCCACGGCGACCGGATCTCGCACCTCCACTGTCACGACGTGCGCCGCCGCGGCGACACCCACCTCCCGGTCGGGGCCGGCGAGGTCGACTACGACCTCGTCGCGTCCGAGCTCGACGGCTTCGGCGGGACGGTCGCGCTGGAGGTGTTCACCGACGATGCGGCGCTGCTCCTCGACTCGGCCGAGCGCGTCGCCGACCGCCTCGGCGCGTCCTTTTGACTTCGCGGCTCAGTTCGCTCCGCCGGCCGCGCCCTCGTCGTCCGCTCCGGGCGCGTCGTCGCTCGCGTCGGCCGCATCGCCGCTCGTCTCGGCCGCGTCGCCGTCGACCTGCTGTTTGATCGACTCCAGCTCGGACTCCACGTCGACCTCCGGCGGCTCGTCGGCGGCGTCACCGCTCGCATCGCCCTCACCGGGCGCCTCGTCGCCCGCGTCGTCGCTCTCGCCGGGTTCGGTCACGTCGATCCGGACGGGGTTCGCGCCGTCGCCTCGGTCGGACCGCTCCTCGGCGTCCCCTCGGCTCCGCGCGTTGCGGTCGCCGTCGGGGTCGCCGCCCAGCCGCCGGTCGCGCGCCGCGTCCGCCTCGCGGCGCCCCTCGTCGATGCGGGACTCGATCTCCGCGGTGAGGTCGCGCGCGTCGGCGATGATCGAGCGCGAGGCGGCGTCCTCGGGGAGGTCGGCCTCCGAGAGCGCGGTCCGCAGCTCCGAGAGGGAGCGCGAGAGCCCGGCAGTCGCGCCGTCGCGCACGTCCGCGAGGCGGTCGCCCGCCCCCTCTGCGCCCTCGGCGACGCTCCGCCCCGGGTCCGCGAGCCGGAGCGTCCCCCGGAGCAGTTCGAGCGACTTGATCGTCGTCTCCAGCAGCGCGATGACCGTCGGGATGGTGTACTGCTCGGTGAACCGCACCAGCTCCGAGAGCCGCGGCGGCCGCGGGGGACCCCGGCGGTCGCGCTCGCTCTCTCGGAGGTCGGCCCGGAGCTCGCCCAGCACGTCCTCGAGCTCGTCGAGCCGCTCCTCGAGATCGTCGTCGCGTCGGTCGCGGGAACTCATGCCACCTGCTACGGCGCGCGCGGATAAAAAGCCCGGCAGCGGTCGCGCCCGGCCCAGACCGGCCGCACCGCCGCCGGTCAGAAGGCCTCGCGCAGGAACGTCGGCCGCGGCGGGAAGAGTGCGCCGAGGTCGGCGGCGAGCCCCTCGCCGAAAGCGTCGTCGCCGACGTCCAGCGCGGCGTGCGCCCGGAGGTCGTCGACGCCGCGGTACCCGGCGTACAGCTGCGAGAGCGGGCCGATTCCCGCCGCTACGTCGGCGTCGTCCGGGCTTCCGGGGTCTCCGCCGGCGTCGACCCGCTCGGCGTCGATCTCGCCGCCCGCGACTGTCACCCGGATCGGTCGGTCGTGCCAGTCGACGAGCGGGTCGTCGACCGCGAGCGTGAACTCGGCGTCGAGATCCGGGTCGGGGGCCAGCTCTCGCAGCGCCGCAGGGACATCGACGAGCCGGAACATCGGTCCGGCGCGAACCTCCTCGGTCACCGCCCGCGGGTCGTCGACGCGGTCGAGGAGGCTCACGTCCGCGGGGAGGCGGAGCCGGACGCGCTCGACCTGCGAGTCGTGGTCCCGACAGAAGCGGAACACCTCGTCCCACGCGGACGGGTCGGCGACGGCGGCGTCGGAGACGACCATCGCCTTCCCGTCGCCGTCGTCGCGCTCGGTGAACGTGTACGACAGCAGCGCGCGGAGGTCGTCGTCCCGTCCGAGGCCGTAGACGAAGGGATCGGTCTGCCACCCGCGGAGGATGTTCTCGCGCCACCACGCCGCCGTCCGCGCCATCGTGAAGTCGTACCGGTCCGCGGTCGCGGCGAGGAGGTCTGCCGCCGCCTCGTAGTCGCCCTCGTCGAGCCGCCGGAATTTCCCCGTTTCGTCACCTCCGTCAGTCGCGTCGGCCGCGAACGCCAACTGTTCCGGCGGCGTCTTCACCCACCGATATCGACTCACCGTCCCCCACCCGTACCGGCGGTAGAAGGGGTGTTCGAACGGCCACAGCACGGAGTACCGAATCTCGTCTTCCCGGTACTCCGTCAGCGACTCGCGGAGGAGCCGCTCGATGTGACCCTGGCGCCGGTGTTCCGGCGGGGAGGCGACCGCGGAGAGGCCGGCGGCGTCACGGTCGCGCCCGCGGATCCGGAGCGTGAAGTCGTGGTGGCCGCACACCGCGACCGCCTCCTCGCCGTCGAACAGCCCCCGGTACTCGGCGAGGTGCTCGCGGTCGTCGTCGTCGGCCTCGGGGTCGTACGGCCCCTGCTCGGGAGAGAAGGCGTACCGCATGAACGCGCTGAACTCGTCCTCGCGCTTCTCCGGGAAGGGCCGGTAGTCGAGGTCGCCCATACGCCGTCGGCACCCGGGAGCCTCATAAGTGTTCCCGGCGCCTGCGTGTGGTTCTCACGCCACCGCCGCCCGCGGCCGGTCGCGCGGCCGGCTTAGTCGAACCGGCCGCGGCGGTACTGGACCGGCCACTCGACGTCCGCGCCGAGTTCGTGGGCGGCCTCTAGCGGCCAGTGCGGATGGCGGAGCAGCTCGCGGCCCAACGCCACGAGGTCGGCCCGCTCGTTCCGCACGAGGGCGTCGGCGTGGGTCGGCTCCGTGATCCCGCCGACCGCGGCGACGGGCACGTCGGTCCCCTCGCGGATCGCCTCGGCGTACGGCACCTGGTATCCCGGCCCCGCGCTCGGGAGCTCCTGGTCCGGGTGGATGCCGCCGCCGGAGACGTCTATCAGGTCGGCGCCGGCGTCGGCGAGGAGGGGGGCCAGCCGCACCGAGTCGTCCACGTCCCACGACTCGCGGTCGGGGAGCCAGTCGGTCGCGGAGATGCGGACGAAGACGGGTTTCCCGTCCGGCCAGACGTCGCGGACGGCCGCGACGACCTCGCGCAGGAGTCGCGTGCGGTCCTCGAAGCTTCCACCGTACTCGTCGTCGCGGTCGTTGGTGACGGGCGAGAGGAACTGGTGGAGGAGGTAGCCGTGGGCCGCGTGGACCTCCGCGACCTCGAACCCGACGTCGCGCGAGCGTTCCGCGGCGGCCGCGAACGCGTCGATCACCTCGTCGATCCCCGCCTCGTCCAGCCGGCGGGTGTCGGCGAGTCCGTCCTCGCCGACCTCCGCGTGGGGGTAGGGCTCGCCGGTCGCGGAGACGGTCTCCCACCCGTCCGCCTCGTCTCCCGGAATGGGGTCGCCCCCCTCGGCCGGCGGCCGGTGTGAGGCCTTCCGACCGGCGTGTGCCAGTTGGATCCCCGGCGCCGCACCCTGCGACCGGACGAACTCGACGATCGGTTCGATCGCCTCGGCGTGCTCGTCGGACCAGATCCCGAGGCAGTCCGGCGTGATCCGTCCGCGGGCCTCGGCCGCGGTCGCCTCCGTCATCACGACTCCGGCGCCCCCGGCGGCGCGGGCGCCGAGGTGGACTCGGTGCCAGTCGGTGGCCAGGCCGTCGTCGGCGGAGTACTGACACATCGGCGACAGCATGATGCGGTTCCGGAACTCGGCGTCGCGAAGCGAAAGCGGCGTGAACAGCGTGTCGGTCACGGATCGGCGCACGACCGCCGCGACGTAAGGCCCTCCGATCCCCCGCCCGGATCGCCGCCGCTGGTTTAGGCCGACCGAAATCTATATGCCCGCCGCTCCCTGAGCGGGGTGTAATGACAACGGGAGACCGGATCGAGCCGGACGCCGAGCCGGCGACCGAGGAGCGACCGACGGTCGCCGCGACCCGCTGCTCGGAGGAGCGGACCGTCTTCGCCGAACAGGGCAACACCGACGCGTGGATCGCGACCGACCTCACCGTCGATCTCGAACGGTAACGCGTCCTCAACGGCGCTCGACCGGCGCGGCGTCTCCTCCCGCCCAGCCCGTCGAGTTCACTCTTCCGAGCGGAGCGTCTCTCCGGTCGAACCGGCGGTCCGCGGCGTCGCAGCCGTTCCCGTGCCCCCTTCTTCCCTGCGCTGCGCGTCGGCGAGCGCGCGGATCCGGTCGAGGATCGCGTCGTATCGCCCGCGGTCGGATCCCTTCTCGAAGTAGGCGTCCGCGCCGGCGCCGAACGCCGCCGCCTCGCACTCCTCGCTCGGACACGTGCTGTGGAACACGACCGGGAGCGCCGGGTCGACCTCGCGCAACCGTTCGGTGAGGTCGACGCCGTGCCCGTCCGGGAGCCGCTGTTCGGTCACGACGCAGTCGACCGCGACCCGCTCGCCGCCGACCTCGATGCCGGTCTCGATGGCGTCGACCCCGTCGGCGAGGCGCTTCACGGACCGGACGTGGACGCGGTCCGTGATCCGCTCGGCGAACGTCTCGAAGAGCTCCGCGGAGCGGGCGTCGGGCTCGATCTGGAGGACGGCGATCGGCGCTTCGCGGTTCTCCTCGCTGACGGTCGTTTCGACTCGGTCGGTGGCTGCGGTCGTGTCCGCGTGTGTTTCGGACGGCGGTGTCTGGTCGGTCATGGGTTGTGGCGCTGGCGACGACTCGTCGAAGAATAACTTACTACGACGGTTGTAATCCTTCTACCAATGGTAGCCGCGGGAACGGTATAATAATTCCGCGATCACCGTTGTCACGCCCATCAAACGTGATTATCCGGTAGTATTAGGTGAAAATTCCCGGACGTACGGAGGATTTCTCTCTCTCTGGGCCGCACGCGGCGCGACGCCGTGGGCGCGCGGCTCACGCCGGAGTGCCCGTTGACGGGATCGAGCGTCGCCGAAGGGCCCGTTACGGCGTCGAACGCCGCCGGCCGAGAGGCCTCAGGCGAACAGGTCGCGCGCCTCCCGGACCGCGTCGACCAGGGCGTCGACCTCCTCGACGGTGTTGTAGAAGTAGAAGGAGGCGCGCGCGGAGGCGGCGACGCCCATCTCGTCGTGGAGCGGCTGCGTACAGTGGTCCCCGGCTCGGATCGCGACGCCGTAGTCGTTGAGGATGCTGGAGAGGTCGTGGGCGTGGACGCCGTCGACGTTGAACGCGACGAGGCCGCCGCGGTCGTCCCCGGGCGGGCCGTATATCTCGACGCCGCCGAGTTCGTCGAGTTCGTCGTAGGCGTACTCGGCCAGCAGGTCTTCGTGGGCCTCGATCCGGTCCATACCGATCGCTTCGACGTACTCGATCGCGGCCGCGAGGCCGATCCCCTGAGCGATGGATGGGGTTCCGGCCTCGAACTTCCACGGCAGGTCCTCCCACGTGGAGTCCTCGAAGGAGACGCGCCGGATCATGTCCCCGCCGTAGAGGTACGGGCTCATCTCGTCGAGGATCTCCTCGCGACCGTAGAGGACGCCGATCCCGGTCGGGCCGCACATCTTGTGGCCGGAGAAGGCGAGGAAGTCGACGTCGAGCTCGTCGACGTCGACCGGGCGCGTCGGCACCGACTGCGCGGCGTCGGCGAAGACGTACGCGCCGTGATCGTTGGCCAGGTCGGCCAGCTCCCCGATCGGGTTCACGGTGCCGAGCGTGTTCGAGACGTGGACGACCGACACCATCTCGGTGTCGTCGTCGACGAGCTCCGCCGCGTGGTCCATGTCGAGCCGCCCCTCGTCGGTGACGTCGATGAAGCGCACGTCGGCGCCCGTCCGCTTGCCGATCTGCTGCCAGGTGACGAGCGAGGCGTGGTGTTCCATCTCGGAGAGGACGACGTTGTCGCCGGGGCCGAGCTCCTCCAGCCCCCAGGCGTACGCGACGAGGTTCATCGCCTCGGTCGTGTTCTTGGTGAAGACGATCTCCTCGCGGCCCGCCGCGCCGATGAAGTCGGCGACCGCGTCGTGGGCCTCCTCGTACGCGACGGAGGCCTCCTGGCTCAGCTGGTGGATCCCCCGGTGGACGTTCGCGTTGTAGCTCCGGTAGTAGTCGGAGATGGCGTCGACGACCGGGTCGGGCGTGTGCGAGGTCGCTGCGTTGTCGAGGTAGACCAGCGGGGTGTCGTCGCCCGCGCCCTCGCCGGCCGTCTCCGGGTCGCCGCCGACCTGCCGATCGAGGATCGGGAAATCGGCGCGGAGCGCCTCCACATCGAACGGGTACTGTTCGTGGACTCCCATTATCTGTTATCAGGCCCCGAGCACTAACACACCTTCGGTCCGGTACGTCTTGCGGGTATCGCAGACGCGCGATATCGGCCGGTCCGCGGCGGGGTACCCCCCGGATCCGCCCCGCGGCGACTTGCGCCTCGGACCGCCCGGCACCTCCTCGGACCCGCCCCCGCTCCGACGACTCCCGCGGCCGTCTACTCCCCCCAGTCCGGATTCGCCCGCGGCGGCGAGAAGATGTCGAAGCCGACGACCGGCTCGTCCGTCCGGTTCTCGGCCGCGTGCGGCTCGCCGCCGGGGATCACGTAGGTGTCGTCGGGGCCGACGACGCGCTCCTCGCCGTCCGCGACGAACGTCAGCCGCCCGGCCGTGATCACGCCGACCTGCTCGTGCGGGTGGTCGTGTTCGGGCACCGTCTCGCCCGGTTCGATCTCGAACCGCTGGATGCTCACGTCGTCGCCGACGGCCCCCTGCGTGAGGAACACGCCGTCGACCGCCTCGACCGCCTCCGCGTCCGCGTCGGGTGCGACGTCCATACGGTCCCCCGCGACCCCGAGCCACCTAAATCCGCGGGCACGGGCAGTCGGCGCCGGGAGGGTCGGACCGCACCATCGGCGTCTCCGACCCAGCCGCAGTCACGGGAACGGGTGGTACGGCCGGTCGAGCGCGGGCTCGAACCCCATCGACCGCGGCACCTCGCGGGCGCGGTCGCCGAAGAACGGGTCGCCGGTGAACAGCGGCTGTGCGCCCGGCACGAGCACCCGCGCGGCCTCGAAGCCCACCGCAGCGAGGTCGCGGGTCGTCACCCGGGCGACGTACGGGTCGAGCCCGACGGCCTCGACGCGGTCGACGACGGCCGACAGCTCGGCCTCGCCCGTCAGCTCCGGCTCCCCGAGCCCCTCGGCCGAGACGGACGCGTCCGGGTCGAAGAACGCGGCCGTCTCCCCGGGCAGGTCGGCGTGGTGGCCGATCGCCGCCCCCTGCTCGTCGGCCGCCTCCCGCCCCATCGAGCGGAGCTCGGTCCAGTTCTGGAGCGCCTCGGCGAGCGCGCTCCGCGCCGCCGCGGCCGGGTCGAGGTCGGCGCCCGACCCCGCGGCGAACCGCGGCCAGTCGCCCTCGCGGCTGACCCCGACCGCGACGACGGGCACGTCCACGTCGGTCGTGACGAGCAGCGGCGTCACCGACAGCGACTCCGCCCGCGCTCGCTTCTCCAGTTCGGCGAAGCCCGGGTCGTTGACGTCGAGCCCGAGCGGCTCCGTCGTGGAGTACCAGCTCGTCATCGTCGCGTCGCGCTCGATCGCCTCGTACAGCCCGGAGAGCGCGGCGTCCGGACCCGAGCTACCGAGGCCGAGCCCGGTCGTGATCGGCGGCCGGTACCGCCGCTCCGGCGGCGGGAAGTGAACGAACTCCGCCGGGAGGCTCGCCGGTTCGCCCGTCCCGAGTCGTTCGCCGCGGACCCACGGGAGCCGGTCGTCGCGGTCGTACGCCTCGGCGCCGTCGGGGCGGACGAACGCGTCCGGGGTGACCGGGTTCGGAACGTTCGCGGCCGGCGCGCGTGTGAACGACGCCTCGCGGTAGACGCCCGCCGCGTACCGCTCTAGCCCCTCGCCGAGCGCCTTCATGAACGCGGCGTCCCAGTCGGCGGCCGCGCCACCGCCGAAGTCCGCCGCGTCGGCGTCGGAGAACGGGGTGGTGTCCGCGACCCGCGCGACGTAGTACGGCACGGGGAACGACTCCTGCTCGCCGACCTCCGCCAGCGCGCCGATCCGGCGGTCGACGGCGCGCTCCGCCCGGTCGATCGCCTCGTCGAGGCCGCGGTCGGCGTGGTCGCGCGGGAGCGCGTCCCCGGGGCCGTCGCCGCAGCCGCACCCCGGTATCGGGAGGAGGGTCCGCTCGCCGCCCGGCACCTCGACGACCGTGTCCGCCACCGGGTCGCCCGCCAGGAGCCGGATCGTCCGGCGTCCGGCCACCGCGCCGGCGTAGCGCACCGCGGACCGGCGGCCGGTCGGCGCGTCGGCGGGCTCCGCCCCGCCGCTCTCGACCCGGGCGCGCAGGCAGTCGTAGCAGGCGTCGTCGAAGACGGTCACGGCGGCGTCGAGGTCGGCGAGGGGAACGCCGCCGAGCCCACCCACCTCGACCGCGACCCACCGATCGAGCATGTCGTCCGCGGCCCCGAACGTCGCCGACCCGGCGGTGTCGACGACGACCGCGGCGTCGAATCCGTCGAGGAGGTCGGCCTCGACCGGCATCGCGTTCACGTCGACGTCGCCGAGCGCGGCCTCGGCGGCCTCGACCGCGGGGCCGTCGCCGACAAGTCCGATGTCCATACCCGGTCGACGCGAGGCGGCGAAAAAAAGCCGCGGGTCCGCGGCGCGCGGCGGCTCGTTCGGCGCGTCCGCGGAGGGAGTCCGAGAGCGCTCGCGGGCGCGCTCAGGCGGGCGTCGCCGCCAGCATCTCGGCGGCCTCGGCGGCCAGCTCCGCGGCGTCGATGTCCCGGAGCCGGTCGTCGCCGAGCTTCAGGCGGAGCCGCGGTCGGCCGACGTCGATCGGGACCTTCTCCGTGTCGATGATCCCCTGATCTTCGAGGCGCGTCTTCGTCCGGGAGAACGTCGCCTTCGAGGCGATACCGACGTCCTCGCCCCACTTCGAGATGTCGTAGAGGAGCACGTCGTTCTTCGCCGCGACGAGCAGCGAGACGGTCACCTCGTCGAGGTCCACCCCGTCGTCGCGCTCGGTCGCGTCGAGGACGGCGTCGAAGTCCGACCGGGCCTCCTCACCGATCTCGGACTCCAGCGTCTCGCGGACCCGGGCGATCGCCGGCGTGCGGAGCGCGTACGCCTCTGCGTCGTCGAAGGCGGCGCGCTGGGTCTCGTACACCTCCTCGACGAACTCCGCGTCGTCGGTCGAGAGCGCGGCGACGCCCTCCCCCGCGGTGACCAGGGCGACGACCCGAGAGGGCGAGACGAACAGGGCGTTGTCGACCTCCCCGTCCAACACTCGGATGTCCAGGCCGCCGTCGGCGACGAGGTCCGCGGCCCGGGACGCGACGACGAAGTCGTCGAGCACATCCTTCAGGGTGCGTTCGTCGGCGAGCATCGACAGCTTCGGGAGGTCGTCCCACCCGACGGCCGTCTCGACCAGCGATACGATCGTCTCTGCGGCGGGGTCCACGACGAGCAGCTCGTCGTCGTCCCCGTCGAAGGCCGCTTCGAGCGCGGCCTCGACGTCGGCCGCCAGTAAATTCGATACCATTTGTCTCTCGGTATGAAAGCCGGTTGCGTATTTAATATTAACGGGGTTCATGGAACGAATAACCCGATAAGCGTGCTTGAGGCGGGTAAATTCGGTAGATCGGGGTTACCCAAGCACAGTCGACGCGAGGCGGCCTCGCGTCCGGTCGCCGCGGGTCGCGCGCTCGGGGCAGCGGACGCGAGCGGGGTCGCACGTGCGCCGGCGACGGAAGGATTAATGCGCGGTCGCGCCCGGGTTCGCACATGGACCACGAGCACGTCCGGGAGGTCGATCCGGCGGTCGCCGACGCGCTGGCGGGCGAGCGCGACAGACAGGAGCAGACGCTCGCGATGATCGCGAGCGAGAACCACGTGAGCGAGGCGGTGCTGGAGGCGCAGGGGAGTGTCCTCACCAACAAGTACGCCGAGGGCTACCCCGGGTCGCGCTACTACGCCGGCTGCGAGTACGCCGACGAGGTCGAGGAGCTGGCCATCGAGCGCGCGAAGGAGCTTTGGGGCGCCGACCACGTCAACGTCCAGCCGCACTCCGGCACGCAGGCGAACCAGGCGGTGTACTACTCCGTCCTCGAACCGGGAGACAAGATCCTGTCGCTGAAGCTCAACGACGGCGGCCACCTCTCGCACGGCCACCCCGCGAACTTCACGGGGCAGCTGTACGAGGTCGAGCAGTACGAGGTCGACCCCGAGACGGGGTACATCGACTACGAGGGGCTCCGGGAGGTCGCCGAGGAGTTCGACCCCGACATCGTCGTCTCGGGCTACTCCGCGTACCCGCGCGCCGTCGAGTGGGAGAAAATCCAGGCGGCGGCCGACGCGGTCGACGCCTACCACCTCGCGGACATCGCCCACATCACCGGGCTCGTCGCGGCGGGCGTCCACCCCTCGCCGGTCGGCGTCGTCGACTTCGTCACGGGCTCGACCCACAAGACGATCCGCGCCGGCCGCGGCGGGATCGTGATGTGCGACGCGGAGTTCGCGGACGACATCGACTCGGCCGTCTTCCCCGGCGGGCAGGGCGGCCCGCTGATGCACAACGTCGCCGGCAAGGCGGTCGGGTTCAAGGAGGCCTTAGAGCCCGAGTTCGAGAAGTACGCCCAGCAGGTCGTCGACAACGCGGAGGTGCTCGCCGAGACGCTTCAGGAGCACGGGCTCTCTTTAGTCTCCGGCGGGACCGACAACCACCTCGTGTTGGCCGACCTGCGCGACTCCCACCCCGACCTCTCCGGCGGGGACGCGGAGGACGCGCTCGCGGCCGCGAACATCGTCCTCAACGGGAACACGGTCCCCGGCGAGACGCGGTCGGCGTTCGACCCCTCGGGGATCCGCGCGGGCACCGCCGGGCTCACCACCCGCGGCTTCGACGCCGACGCGATCGAGGAGGTCGGCGACCTGATCTACCGCGTCGTCGACGACGTCGACAGCGACGACGTCATCTACGAGGTCGGCGAGCGCGTCGTCGAGCTCTGCGAGGCGCACCCGCTGTACGAGTAACCGACCGCTCCGATGCGGGATCGCCCTGTCGCGAGACCGCACCGGCGCGGACGAATCCGTGCGTAAAAGTGGGGCCGGCTCGCAGGGGTCGGTATGGACGCTCCGCCGTTTCTCGCCGCCCGCCTCGACCGCGGCGCCGCGCCGTTCGCCGTCGGGGACGTGATCGCGTTGATCCTGTTACTGACCGTCGGGACGCTCAACCACCAGACCGTCGAGTTCCTCACCGCGAACCCGCTGTACTTAGCGGGCGTGTTCGCTCCCTTCCTGATCGGCTGGGTCGTGGTCGCGCCGCTCGTGGGCGCCTACTCCGCCGGCGCGGTCGAGACCGCGAAGTCCTCGGTCCCGCTCGTGATCCGGTCGTGGATCCCGGCCGCGGTCGTCGGACTCGCGCTGCGCGCGTTTGTCTTCCGCGGCGGGGCCGAAGTCACGTTCGCCGCCGTCATGCTCGTGTTGGGATCCGTCGCCCTCGGCGGCTGGCGGGCCCTCTACTTCCGGTTCCGATAGTCACCCGCGCTCTCTGTGCGCCGAGCGCCCGGCCGCGGCGCCTCGCTTCTCGCTGACGCGGTCGACCGGCCGACTGTGGTGTTGCTCTCCTTGCTCGCCGTTCTCCTCCTCGACCTCTCTTCCCACTGGTCCCTCTTCTCGCCGACTACCCATCCCGAGTCGACGGAGCCTCGGGCCAAGCCATAAGTTATGAGTAACATCCGCGTGTTCACGAACGAACTGCTCCCGAACCGCGGGAAAAATTTAATATGGATTTTCGACTACTAGCTAATGGAAGCATGACTGGATACTACGACTACGTGCTTGGGCTCATCCCGGTGGCGTTGATCGGTGTGACCGCCTCGATCACGCTGGTCGGACTGTCGTTGACGTCGGCGCTCCCGGTCGGTGCCGTCGCCGCGGCCACGGTGATGGCTCACGCGATGTTCGTCCGAAATCCAGTCGCGGACAGCGCCCCCGAACGGCGGCCGTTCGACGGCGACGCCGGCGAGCGCTCCGCGGGCGGCGGTTCCTCGGCGGGCACCGCCGACTGAGGCGCGGAGTGATTCCCGGTCGCCGCGGCGTCGCGTTTCCGGTCGCCGCGTCCTGTACCGTTTAGTCCCCGCGCCACGAGTGGCCGACTATGACGGAGACCCTGTTCCTCACTAGCTCCGAGGTCGACGACCTCGCGGACCCGGCCGACTACGTCGCCGCCGTGCGCGACGCGTACCGACAGGTGGGCGAGGGAGCGCCCGCCGAGCCGCGGACGAAGCTCCTCAACCGCGAGCCGCCGGGCATGCTCACCACCTACGCCGCCCTCCTCCCGGAGACGGGCGCGATGGGCGGGTACACCTACTCGGCGGGGTTCGGCGCGGGCGACGCGTGGTTCATGACGCCGCTGTTCGACGCCGAGTCGGGCGAACCGCTCGCGCTGCTCGACGGCGCGTCGATGAACCCGTTCAAGACCGGCGCCGCGGGCGCGGTCGCGGTCGACGCGCTCGCCCGCGACGACGCGACCGAGCTCGCCGTGATCGGCAGCGGCGCGCAGGCGCGCGGACAGGTCGCGACGACCGCCACGGTCCGCGAGTTCGAGGCGGTCCGCGTCTTCTCGCCGACCCGCGAGAACCGCCAGGCGTTCGCCGCTGACTTCGGCGACCGGCTCGCCGCCGACGTGACCGCGGTCGAGAGCGCGAGCGCCGCGCTGGCGGGGGCCGACGTGGTCATCACCGCGACGACCGCCAGCGACCCCGTGATCGCCGACGCCGACGTGGAGCCGGGGACTCATGTCACGGCGATGGGCCAGTACGACCCGGCGAAGAACGAGCTCCCGCCCGAGCTCGTCGCTCGGGCGACGTACGTCCCCGACCTGAGGGCGCGCGCGACGCAGGACGCCGGCTCGTACCTCGCCGCGGTCGAGGCCGGCCTGATCGAGGCGGGCGAGGGGATCGCCGCCGACCTCGGCGCGGTCGTCGCGGGCGACCACCCCGGCCGGGCGAGCGACGACGCGGTGACAGTCTTCGACTCCGGCGGCACCGGCGTCGAGACGGTCGCGGCCGCGCACATGCTGTACGAGCGCGCGAGCGAGAAGGGTCGGGGGCAGACTATCGACTTCGCGCCCGCGAGCGAGGCGCTGACTGGCGAGTAGGCGGGGGTTGAAGTGGCGCGCCGCCGACCGGCCGGTATGCTGATCGGCATCGTCTCAGACACGCACGACGACTCGGCCGCGGTCGAGGCGGCCGTCTCGCTGTTCGAGCGCGAGGGGGTCGACGCGGTCGTCCACTGCGGCGACTTCGTCGCGCCCTTCTCAGTGACCCCGTTCGACGCCGACTTCGCGTTCCACGCGGTCCGCGGGAACAACGACGGCGAGTGGGCGGTCGAGTCGACCGTCGAGGAGTTCGGCACCTACCACGGCGAGGCTGCCGCGCTCTCGTTCGGCGGCGGAGACGGAGCGGGTGACGCCGTCGACGTCGCGGTCACCCACGGCACGAGCGACCTCGTCGTCGACGCGCTCGTCGACTGCGGCGACTACGACTACGTGCTCTACGGGCACACCCACGCGCACGGCGCCGAGGCGCACGGCGGGACCGTCCGGGTGAACCCCGGCGGGCTCCCGATCCCGGTCGACGGCGCGGACGACGCGTTCCGCGTGGCGACGCTCGACACGGCGGCCTCCGGCGTCGACGCCGTGACCCACCACGTCCTCGACCGCTGACGCCCCGTGGTAACGGACGCGCCGCTCGCACCCCGAGTTTTATCGCCGCTCGCTCGCTCCGTACGTCCATGAGACACGCACAGGGCCCGCTCCTCACGATCGACCTGACGGAGCGGACCGCGTCGACGACCCGGATCGACGACCGGCTGGCGTCGTTCGTCGGCGGCCGCGGGCTCAACACGTCGCTCGCGTACGACCGGATCCCGTTCGACGCCGACCCGCTCGGCCCGGAGAACCGCCTCTTCCTCTCGACGGGTCCGATGCAGTACTCGACGACCTCCTACACCGGCCGGATGGCCGCCACGGCCGTCTCGCCGCTCACGAACGGCCTCTGCTCGTCGAACGCTGGGGGATTCCTCTCGCGAAACTTCACCGGCGCGGGGTACGCGGCCGTCGAGATCACGGGCGTGAGCGACGACCTGCTCGCGGTCCACGTCCGCGAGGTCGGGCCGGACGGCGAGCCGGACGTGACCTTCGAGGCGGTCGACGACCTGGAGCAGGCCGAGGTGTCGGCGGTCTCCGATCGGCTCGCCGAGACGCACGACCTCGGTCCCGAACACGTCGCCTGCGTCGGGCCCGCGGGCGAGAACGAGGTCCGCTTCGCGTCGGTCATGACCTCCGACACCCGGGCGTTCGGCCGCGGCGGGCTGGGCGCCGTCCTCGGTGCGAAGGGCGTGAAGGCGCTCACGTTCGCCGGCGACGCGGACGCCGAAATCGAGGTCGACTGGCCCGACGAGGCGGCCGAGGTCCACCGCGAGGCGGCCACCTCCGACTCGATCATGAAACGGCAGGGAACGACGAGCGTGACGGAGCTGGCGAACGAGGTCGACGCCCTCCCGTCGTACTACTTCGCGGAGACCTCCTTCGAGGGCGTCGAGGGCATCTCCGGCGACCGCGTCGAGGAGAAGAAGTACGAGAAGGGGACCTGTTCGCAGTGCGCGTTCGCCTGTAAGCTCCCCACCCGCGACGAGGCGACCGGCGTCGAGACGGAGGGCCCGGAGTTCGAGACGGTGATGGCGTTCGGCTCGAACGCGGGCGTCGACGACGTGGTCGACGTGATGCGCGCCAACGAGCTGTGCGACGAGCTCGGGATGGACACCATCTCCTGTGGCGACGTCGTCTCCATGTTCTTAGAGAGCGAAGACGAGTTCGGCAACGCGGACCTCGTCCACTCGCTCGTCGAGCAGATCGCCTATCGCGAGGGCGTCGGCGACAAGCTCGCGGAGGGCGTCCACCGCGCACACGAGGAGTTCGGCGCGGACGACTGGACGGTCAAGGGGATGGCCTTCTCCGGCCACGACGGCCGCGCGCTCAACGGGCAGGGACTCGCGTTCGCGACCGCGAACCGCGGCGCGGACCACATGTACGGGGAGTTTTACCCGTACGAGTACCCGCTCGTCGACCCCGACGAGGCGTTCGACCCGCAGGGCCTCGACGGGAAGCCGCCGAAGCTCGTCGCGAAGGAGAACCGCAACGCGGTCCTCGACTCGGCGGTGGTCTGTAAGTTCTCGCGGGGAACCGTGACCGACGACCGGCTCGCGGCGCTGCTCGACGCCGACTACGACGACCTCCAGTCGCTCGGCGCCCGGGTCGTCGAGTTAGAGCGCGCGTTCAACAACGCCCGCGGCTTCGACCGGAGCGACGACACGCTCCCGTACGCCGACGCCATCGACGGGTTCGACGCGGCGCTCTCCGAGTACTACGCGCTCCGCGGCTGGAACGACGACGGCACCGTCCCGGGTCACGGCGACGGGCTCGACCCGGCCGGCGCGGCGCCCGCCGACGACTGACGGGCGCGCTCGGCCCGCGCCTCCGCCCGCCTACCCGTCGCCCGGGTCGAGGTCGACGCCGCGGAACTCGAACCGGGCCCCGCCGGCCTCGCTCTCGGCGAGCTCGACCGCCCAGCCGTGCGCCTCCGCGACCTCGGCGACGATCTTCAGTCCGAACCCGGTCCCGTCGTGGTCCGTCGTCACGCCCGCCTCGAACACCTCTCCGCGGTCTCCGGGGTCGACGCCGGGGCCGTCGTCTTCGAGGTAGAAGCCGTCGTCGAGCGCCCCGACCGTGACCGCCACGTCGGGTCCGGCGTGGGCGACCGCGTTGGCGATGAGGTTCTCGAGGGCCTGTCGCAGGCGGCTGCGGTCCGCGGCGACGACGGCGTCCGTCTCGACCGCGATCGTCGCCGACTCGGTGTCGACGGTCTCCCAGCACTCCGCGACGAGGTCGGGCAGCGCGACGGGCTCGGTCTCGTCGATGCTGGCGCCCTGCCGCGCCAGCGCGAGCAGGTCCTCGATGAGTACGTCCATCCGGTCGAGCGAGCGCTCGACCGCGCCCAGCTCCTCCACGTCGACCGACTCCTCCGCGAGCCGCTCCGTGACGATCTCGAGGTTCCCGGTGGCGACGTTGAGCGGACTTCGGAGGTCGTGCGACACGAGGCTGGCGAACTCCTCTAACCGGTCGCGCTCGCGCGCGATCTCCGCCTCGCGCCGCCGGAGCTGCCGCTCGCGCTCGATGCGGACCAGCACCATCGTCACCGTCGCCGCCCAGATGCGCGCCACCGCGAGGTCGGAGTCGTCGAAGGCCTCCGGGGCCGTCGCGCCGACGTTCAACACGCCGTACCGCCCGAGCGGGACGACGAGCTCGCTCCGGATCGTGGCGTCGTCGCTGTGGCGGTCGGGGTCGTCGTGGACGTCCGCGACGTACGTCGGCTCGCCGCTCTCGAAGACCTCCCAGGTGATGCTCGGCTCGTCGGCCGCGAACGTCGGATGCTCGCCGACGACGTCGTCCGCGGTGTCCGTCCAGACGATCGGTTCGAGCGCGTTTTCCCGCTCGTCGTACAGCCATATCGCGGCGATCGGGTGGCCCAGCACGTCGTCGACGTACGACACCGCCGCCTCGGCGGCCGTCTCCCTGTCGGTCGTCTTCAGCAGCTCTCTGGTCGCCTCGTGGAGGGATTCGAGCGTCTTCGTGCGGCGCTGGAGCGCCAGCCGCCGCGTTCGCTCGTTCGTGACGTCGATCGCCGTGACGACCGCGTACGGGTCGCCACCGAGCTCGAACGGGCCGACGCTGACCCGAACCGGGACGAGGACGCCGTCCCCGCGGCGCACGGCCAGTTCGAACCCGTCCGCCATCGACCGCGCCTCGCCGGCGCGCGTCGTCTCGATCAGCGCCGTCACGTCGTGTCGAGACCCGTCTCGTTCGGCTCTCGCCTCCTCGCCGCCAAGGGGGGCACTCTCCTCGCCGTCTCCGGGTGCGCTCCCCTCGGCACCCCCCGGCGCAACCCCCTCCGCGTCTCCGGCTGCGCCCGCTTCGCCGTCGTCTCGGTCGGCGACGGGGGGCGGCGACGCGACGCGTCCCCAGTCCAGTTCGGTCGGATCCTCGAAGACGTCGCCGACCGCTCGGCCGGAGAGGTCGTCCGGATCGAGCCCGAACACTGTCTCAACGCTCGGCGTCCCGGCGTGGACGACCCCGTCGCCGTCGACGACGAGGGTCGGGTCGGGCGTCGCGTTGATCGCTTCCGGAAAGTGGTCCATGGTCACTCTTCTGCCGGCTCGTGGACGTGGCCGCACTCGGGGCAGCGCACCTCCTCGCCCCGGAGGTCGGCCGAGGAGGCGCGCACCTCGCGCATCACCTCGCTGATCCTGTCTTCGGCCTCCAACTCGTCGGCGACGGCGAGGTCGACGCCCTCGACCTCCAGGAGGAACTTCGCGACCTCGGTCACCTCGTACATCATCTCGTCTAAGTCCTCGGCGGTGAAGAACCCGGACATCGCGCCGTAGAGGAACGTCGCCCCCGCCTTCGTCACCTTCTCCTCGAAGGAGTAGCGCGCCTGGTTCACCGCCTGCGGCGTGTACGTGTCGGTCATGAAGGGGATGAGCTCCGGGAGGTTCTCGCCGATCTTCGTCATCTCGACGCCGGTCTCCGTCCGGAAGTCGGCGCAGAGCCGGGCGATCGCCCACTCGCGGGCGGTGATGTACGTCCGGTCGCGGAGGAACTCGTTGACGCGCTCGTAGCGCGCGCCGTCCATCTTCTTGAACCGCTCGTACTTGCGGACATCCCGCGGCACGTCGTCGGTCGCGTCCGCCTCGTCTCCGGACGCCCCCGACGCCCCGGCGGTCGTCTCCGCGTCCGGTTCGTCGCCGGCGTGCGGATCGGGGTCGCCGTCGTCGTCGGAGAGTGACCGGTCCGTGGCGGCGTCGCCGGTCCCGTCGGCCGAGTCGGCCGTCGAGCCGGAGGGATCGCTCATACGTGCGACACTCCGCGGGCGAACAAAAGCCTTGTCGGTGGCGGTCCGCTCGGAGATCCACTTTTGTACCGTCGCGTGGAGGGGTTGGGCATGAAGGTGCTCTGCGGGATCGGCGGCAGCGACGACTCGTTCCGCGCGCTCGACCGGACGGTCGAGCGCGCGGCGGTCGCGAGCGACGACCTGACGATCGCGGTGGTGGACAACGAGGACTCCTCAGTGTCCCCCGACGAGGTCGTCGAGCGCGCCGAGGCGGCGGTCGAGGAGGCGGCGATCGACGCGGAGGTGCGACGCGTCGAGGGCGACCCCGGGAGTCGGCTGGTGGACATCGCCGAGACGGAGGGGTTCGAGGAGATCGTCTTGGGCGGCGGACACACGAGTCCGATGGGGAAGATCACGATCGGGTCGATCGCGGAGTTCGTCCTGTTGAACGCCAAGACATCGGTCACGCTGGTCAGATGAGCGACCGAGGCTACCCGGACGCGGTGGCGGACGAGTTCCCGCCGCCGCCGACCGCGTTCACCGACCGCGAGGACCGCCGGATCGAGGTCCGGCCGTACGAGGGCGACCCGGCGGCCAGGGAGTCGCTCGTCGAGATGTACGACGCCTTCGACCCGGCGGACCGCGCGCAGGGGATCCCGCCCGGCGGCGAGGAGCGCATCCGCGAGTGGCTCGACGCCATCCTCGCCGACGACTGCTACAACGTGATCGCCTGGTGCGACGACGCGGCCGCCGGCCACGCGACGCTCGTCCCCGACGGCGACGCCTACGAGCTGGCGATCTTCGTCCATCAGGAGTACCAGCGTGCCGGGATCGGCACCCACCTCATCCGCGGACTGCTCGGCCACGGGCAGGCGAACGGCGTCGAGAAGGTGTGGCTCACGGTGGAGCGGTGGAACCGCGCCGCCGTCTCCTTGTACAAGAAGATCGGCTTCGAGACCTCCGACGCCGAGAGCTTCGAGCTGGAGATGGGGCTGCGGCTGCGCGCCGACGGGGAGACGGCCGCGGAGGGAGACGCGTCCGCGACCCCCGACGAGTCCGACGCCGACGAGTAGGGTTGGCCGGAATCTTCAAGCCTTTAGGGGCGGCCCGCGACCGCTCCGATATGAGTCACCGAATTCTGCTGCTGGGGGCGCCGGGTGCCGGGAAAGGGACGCAGAGCGCGAAGCTGGCCGACGCGTACGGCGTCGAGCACGTCACGACCGGCGACGCGCTCCGCGCGAACAAGGACATGGAGACGGAGTACGGCACGCCGCGCTCGTTCATGGAGGCGGGCGAGCTGGTGCCGGACCCGGTCGTCAACGAGATCGTCGAGGCCGCGATCGGCGACGCCGACGGGTTCGTCCTCGACGGCTACCCGCGCAACCTCGATCAGGCGGAGTACCTCTCGGAGATCACCGACCTCGACGCCGTCATCCTCCTCGACGTCGACGAGGAAGTGCTCGTCGACCGGCTCACCGGGCGCCGCGTCTGCGACGACTGCGGCGCGAACTACCACGTCGACTTCCAGCCGCCCGAGGAGCCGGGCGTCTGCGACGAGTGCGGCGGCGAGCTGATCCAGCGCGAGGACGACACCGAGGAGACCGCCCGCGAGCGGCTCGACGTGTTCTACGACAACACCGAGCCCGTGATCGACCACTTCCGCGACGAGGGCGTCCTCGTCGAGGTCGACGGCGAGGCGACCCCGGACGAGGTCTTCGCTCGGATCCGCGATGTCGTCGAGAGCTAGTCCGCCGCGTGGCCGGGGACCAATCCGCCGCGTGGCCGGGTGACAGTCCGACCGACGCCGGGGGCCGACCGAGCGACGATCCTACAAGGTTCTTAACCGTCGACCGCTAACCGGCCGCTAATGAGCAAAGTCGAACGGCGAGTCCGCTCGCTGGTCCGCGAGGACGGCGAGATGCGGGACGCCATCGAAACCGTCCTCGACAACGCTAGCGGCGGCGAGGTGCGTTGGGTCGACGTCCGCGACCAGATCACCAGCGGACAGTGGGGCCGGCTCATCGAGAAGGAGATCCTCGTCGACGGCGAGGAGGGCTTCGCGCTTGCCGACCGCGACGACATCGAGGCCGGGATGGAGGACGACTCGGGCGGCGGCGACGTTGAGACGCCGGAGACGACCTCCTGGTCGAAGTGGGATAAGCTGGCCGGGCTGGCGACGCTCGGCGCGTTCGTCGGCTACGCGGTCTCGCCGGTCCGGAACGCGATCGCCGGCGGCATCGACGTCGTCCTCGGCCCCCTTCTGAACGTCGTCCCCTTCTACGTCGTCATCATGGTCATCGCGCTCGGCACGGGGATGTACTCGACGCTGCTGCGCGCCGGGCTCATGGACATGGAGAAGATGGGCGCGTATCAGGAGCGGATGAAGGACATCCAGGAGCGCCGGAAGGAGGCCGAGAAGCGCGACGACGACGAGGCGCTCGACGAGATCCAAGAAGAGCAGATGGAGGCGATGGGCGACCAGCTCGGCATGTTCAAAGAGCAGTTCCGCCCGATGGTGTGGATCATGTTCCTCACCATTCCGGCGTTCCTCTGGATGTTCTGGGTGATCGGCTACCGCGGGTCTGAGGCCGCGTACCCGGCCGTCGCCGCCCAAGAGCTCGTCGTCCCGCTCGCGGGCACCGTCACCTGGGACACGGGGATCGTCGGCCCGATCCAAATGTGGATCCTCTGGTACTTCCTCTGCTCGATGGCGTTCACCCAGCTCGTCCAGAAGAGCCTCAACATCGAGATGTCGCCGTCCGCCTCGTAGGCAGCGCCGCGCTCTCCGCCGCTCCCCCTCCGTTTCCCTTCGACGCCGCCGTTCTCCCTCTCACTCCCGTTCCGCGAGGAGCGCTTCCACCTCCTCGCGCGACGGGATCGACCCCATCCCGCCGACCGACCGGACCGAGAGCGCGGCGGTCGCGTTGCCGAACCCGACCGCCTCGCGGAGCGCCTCCGCGTCGGCTCCGGACTCAGACTCGGCACTCCCCGCGAGCCGCGAGAGCAGGCCCGCGGTGAACGCGTCGCCGGCGCCGGTCGCGTCGACCGCCTCCGCCGGGAACCCGTCGTGCCGGACCGTCGTGGCCCCCCATGGCGCGTCGTCGGTACTGACCGCGAGCGCGCCGTCGCGGCCGAGCGTGACGACGACGGTGTGGGGGCCGAGCGCGAGCAGGTCGCGGGCCAGTTCCCCGCCCTCGCTCGTCGACAGCCCGGCCGCGGCGGCGTCCTCGTCGCTACACAGCACGACGCCGCTCTCGGCGACCGTCTCGCGGACCGCGGTCGACGCCGCCTCCGCCGTCTCCGGCGGCACCAGGTCGGAGCGGTAGTTCACGTCGAACGAGACGGGACACCCGGCGGCGGTCGCCGCCGAGCGGAGCTCGCGGGTGGCCGCCCGCCCCCGCAAGTGCGTCAGCGCCACGCCGCCGAGGTGGACCCACGGCGGCGCGCTCGCGCCCCCCGGCGACGCCGCGCCGTCGTCGCCCGTCAGCGCCTCGGTCGGGACTGCGTCCGGGTCGAACCCGAACGTCGCGTCGCGGTCGCCGTAGAAGGAGAACCGCGGCCCGCCTTCGCCGGGCGGCGACACCACGGCGACCGTCGTCTTCCCCTTGACGCGCTCGACGTGCGTCTCCGGAATCTCCGCCGCGGCGAGCGTCTCGGCGAGGAAGTCGCCGAACGCGTCGTCGCCGAGGCGCGTCCAGAACGCCGGCGGCGAGCCGAGCCGCGCGAGCCCGACCGCGACGTTGGCGGGCGCGCCGCCGGGCCGGTGGGCGTAGCTGTCGACCTCCCGCAGCGTCTCCCCGGAGTCTGGCACGAAGTCGACGAGCGTCTCTCCGGCGACGAAGATGCCGGCCATTGTCCTACTCGGCCGCCGCGGCCTCGTCGGCGCCGCTCGCCTCGGCCTCGACTTCCTCGGCGACGGCCTCGAACGCCGCGAGGATGACGCGCTTACACGCCTGTCCCTCGGTGCTCCAGTGGTGGGCGTAGTCCAGCATGTCGTCGTAGATGTCGGGCTTACAGCCCGCCGCCTGCGGGTGCCCGCCGCCGTTCACTCGGCCGGCGACCTCGTGGGCGTGCCGGAAGTCGTCCGACCCCCGGATCGAGGCGGAGCCGGCGGGCTTGACGATCACGGCGGCGTCGGCCCCCGCCTCGCGGAGGCGCTCCGCGACCTCGTTCTGCGAGCAGCGGCCGTAGGTGACCGCGACGCGCCAGTCGCCGACCTCATGCGTGACCGCGCGGTCGACCGCGAGGTCGATGCGCGCCTCCTTCTCGACCCGGCGCTCCGCGACGAACGACCGCACCGCTTCCGGGAGGTCGACGCCGTACGCGCCGACGACGGCCGCGTACTCCTCGGCGCCGGCCCAGTAGGAGTAGTCGGCGAGGTCGTCGGAGCGAGGGTCCTCCTTGAGCCAGAGGTCGTGGTCGCGCGTGACCTCGGCGAGCTCGGCCCAGCGGTCGTCGAAGGCGTAGTCGAGCGACCGGAGCGTCACGTCGGCGGTACACTCCTCGTCCGACTCGCCGACGACGAGGTCGACGCCGGCCTCGCGGACCGCGTCGGCGGTCTCGTCGTCCCACTGGTGGTGGTCGAACCACCGGATCGCGTCGGTCGAGTCAGCCAGCTCCGCTAACGGCTCCGCGATCCACTCGTAGTCGTCGGGGCAGAGGTCACAGACGAACAGGTCGATCCCGTCGTCGGCGTACTTTTCGACGCGTTCGAGCGCGGTGTCGATCGAGTACGGCCCCGCCGAGACCAGCCCGACCGGGGACTCGGCGTGGGCGTCGCCGAGGGGGTCGTCGTCGCCCTCCCCCTCGTCGTCCGGCTCGTCGCTCCCGCTCTCGCCTTCGAGCCGGGCCGCGACGGCGTCCTCGAAGGGTCCGACGTCGAGGGCGGCGTCGTACGCCTCGCGGATCATCGCGGCGCAGGCGAGACCGTCGGCGTCGCCGTCGGCGATCACGACCGCCTCGCTGCCCTCGATCGCCTCCCTCGCCCGCCGCTCCGCGCGTTCGTCGTCCAGCGAGTCCGGGTAAAAGAAGCCCTTCCCCGGCAGCTTCGTGTACCGCGACCGGGGGGCATCCCCCGTCTCGATGAGGTCGTCGTCCATACCGTCGAGGCGGGCGGCAGCCGGAAAACTCCGCCGCTCTCGCGGCGAGCGGCGGTCGCGTCGCCTTCGCGACGCTCAGATCGTCGTCCGCCGAGGGTCCTCGTCGGTCAGCTGTCGGACCGTCAGCACCGGGACCGGGCAGGTCCGGACGACGCGCTCGGCGACGGAGCCGATGAGAAAGCGGTTCTCGCCGTGGCGGCCGCGGGTGCCCATCGCGACGAGGTCGGCGCCGGCAGACCGGGCGTACGCGTCGATCTCCGAGGCTGGACGGCCCTCGCGGACCTCGATGGTCACGTCGAGGTCGCCGTCGCGGTCGTGGGCCGCGTCCGCGACGCGGTCGAGCGCGTCGCTCCCCTGATCGTCGAGCGCGTCGCGGAGATCCTCCCGGACCGTGTCGGGCGACGACTCCACCTCGCCGGCGTCGACGACGTACACCGCGTGGACCTCGGCGTCGAACCGCGCCGCCACGTCGACCGCGACCGAGACGGCCCGTTGAACGCTGTCGGAGCCGTCGGTCGCGACCACGATGGTGTCGAACATGGCCACCCGTTCGCCGCAACGACACCTAAAACCCGGCGGTCGGCGGAAGCGCACGCGGTCGGCGGACACGCCGACGGTTCGCCGCCGACTATGTATAAAAATCCTCGCCAGTCGGGCGCCGTCGCGTTAAGTTAGAGGATGAGGCGCTCGACTTCAGAGTGTCTATGGCCGAAACCGAGCGCCTCAGCGAACGTATCGCGTGGATTGACTTGTCGTTTGTGGAGCGAGATCGGGTCGCGTTAAGTTAGAGGATGAGGCGCTCGACTTCAGAGTGTCTATGGCCGAAACCGAGCGCCTCAGCGAACGTATCGCGTGGATTGACTTGTCGTTTGTGGAGCGAGATCGAACGCCGCGATGGGCGATTGAAGTAGGGATCCGCTGTCACTTGGCCGGTATGTCACTTCGTGAGGTAAGTAAGCATCTCGAAAGGTTTGGGATCGTTCGGAGCCACGTCGCGATCCATAACTGGGTTCATAAAGCCGATCTACAGCCGATCTCGACCGTCTCAGAGGATCAACTCGCGGTTGACGAAAAGATGATCCGCCTCCACGGCCAGAAGTTCTGGCTGTACGGCGCGGTTGATCCACAGACGAACGAGATCCTTCACGTGAGTCTCTATCCGACCGCAAATAAACAGACGACGCGATGGTTTCTCACCGAGCTCCACCGGCGTTACCAGCTCGATAACGTGGAATTTCTCGTCGATGACGCAGACTATCTCGGATCTGTTCTCGCTGACGACGGCTATCGATTTCAAGTCATTCGACATGGAAATCGGAATGCCATCGAACGTGTCTTTTGGGAAATAGAACGACGAACATCATCGTTTGCGAATAGTTTCAGCAATGTCGCGTTAGAGACAGCTCAAAATTGGCTCGAAGCCCTCGCCGTCTACCACAATTCACGCCAAACTTAACGCGACCTCGGGCGCCGCTACGCCAGGAAGACGTGGCGCGGGCGGTCGGCGAGCACGTCGCGGCCCCACTGGACGGTCTCGGAGAACTCGTCGGAGCGGAAGAAGCCCATCGCGTCCTCCTTCGCGTTCCACTGGCTGGCGATGAACATGTCGTTCTCGTCTTCGGTGTTCAACATCAGGTCGGTCTCGACGTGGCCGTCCATCTCGGCGAGCAGGTCGCCCACGTCGTCGAAGGTGTCGACGAACTCCGTCTGGTAGTCGGGCTTGACGGTGTAGAACATCCCCATCGTGCCGAAGCCGGACTCCTCGCCGGCGCGGGCGACGATGTCGGGCAGCTCCGAGAGGAACCCCGCCGCGGTCTCCGCCGCCGACGCGGTGTCCCAGATCGAGACGACGGCGGCGCGGTCGGTGTGGCGCCCCTCGTACACCGCGGTCTTGACGTGGGTGCCGTAGTGGTCGAAGTTGCCGCGGAGCCCCTCGACCTCGTCGAACAGCTCGTCCACGTCGGCCTCGCTGTACAGCACGGTGGCGTACACGTCCTCGCCGTGCGGCTTCCCGGCGTAGATGTCGAGGTCGGCGAGCTCGCCGCGGATATCCTCGTCCGAGGCCCCGCCGTCGCCCTCGTCCTCGCCGTGGGGGTGGTCGCCCTCGCCGCCGGCCTCCCCCTCGCCGTGGGGGTGGTCGCCGTGCGCGGAGCCGCCGCCCGCACCCGAATGGTCGTGGCCCTGACCGTGACCGTGCGCGTCGTCGCCGTGACCGCCCTCGCCGTGACCGCCCTCGCCGTGCGGGTGGCCGGCGCTGTCCTGCTCGGGGACGCGCCCGGTCGGGACCGTCTCGCCGCCGAGGAAGGCGTCGAGGTCGCGCGGCGGGAACCGCCGGCCGACGTAGAAGTCGCCGAACTCGCCGTAGCGGGAGGAGGCCGGGTCGAACCGCATCTCGTAGACGATGTCCTTGATGTCGGTCGGGTCCGCGCCGAACAGCGTGACGCCCCACTCGTGGTCGTCGAAGCCGACGGAGGAGGCGATCACCTGCTTGATCTTGCCGGCGTACTCCTTGCCGACCTCGCCGTGGCCCGCCATCAGCTCGGCGCGCTCCTCGAAGTCGAGGTCGTACCAGTTGTGTTCCTCGCCGCGGCGCTTGCTCATCGGATAGAAGCTGACGTACTCCTCGTCGGGGATGTCGGGCTTCAGCTTCCCCTCGATGTACCGCTTGAGCCCCTCGTCGACGGCGTCGGCGCCCTCCTCGAAGTAGTCGTCCGAGACGTAGCCAGACACCTCTGTGACGGAGACGTAGGAGGTCTCGCGCTCGGTGAACTTCGCGAGCGCGGTGTCCTCGAAGCGGCGCTCGATCGCGGAGAGGTCGTCGAGCGACGGCCGGAAGTGGAGGAAGAGGAGGTCCGCCTTGTGTCCCAGCACCGAGAACAGCGCCGACTCGCCGTCCTCGGCGTCGGCGACCAGCTCGCGGTGTTTCAGGAAGGCCTCGCCCTCCTCGATCGCTCGCTGCCGCTCGGACTCGGGCGCCTCGCGCCAGGCGTCCCAGTCGATCGATCGGAAGTCGTGCAGCGAGAACCACCCTTCGGCGGTCTGTGGAGCCTCGACCATACGTCGGGTTCGGGCCGCGCGACTTAGGGGTTTGCGGGTCGTCCCGACGCGCTGTAATCCGTCGGCTCGTCCCCGGTCGTGCCCGAGTCGAAGCCGGCACCAGTGGTTTCGAAGCCCCAGCCGCTCGGCAGTACGTGAGTTCTTATGACCGGACGATCGGCACGAACATCCCGAAGCCCCAGTCGGGAGGCGGTCGCACGCTCGCCGCGCTCCTCGTCACTCACTCCGTTCGTTCCTGCGGTGCTCGCGTCGCCTGCGGCCGCCTCCCGACTGCCCCTTCGAGTCCCGCCCGCGACCGCACCTCACACCTCCCCAGCCTCGTCGGGCGCGTCTTCGGGCTCCCGTCGGTCGCCCTCGTCGCCCCCGACTCCCTCGCGCGTGCTCCTCGCGGCCAAGGGCCGCTCGCAGGCACGCGCCACCGCGATTCATATTATTAGCGCATCACACCCGCCCCCGTCCGCTCGGGTCACCGACGCCCGCGAACCGCTCCGGTCGTCGCGACTCGCGCCGCTCGCCGTCGCCGTGACCGAAACCCTTTCGACGCGACCCCGAAAAGTCGGGACGATGCGGAAAAGCGGCCCGCCGAAAGGACTGATCTCGTACCTCGTCTTGGAGCTGCTCGACGAACGCCCGCGATACGGGTACGAGCTGCTCGGCGAGATAACCGAGATCAGCGGCGGCCACTGGGAGCCCTCCTACGGCTCCGTCTACCCGATCCTCTACAAGTTCGAGGAGGAGGGCGTCGCCGAGCGCGTCGAGCGCGCGGACGAGCCCGACCGCAAGTACTTCGCGCTCACCGACGCGGGCCGCGAGGAACTCGCCGAGAAGCGCCGCGAGATCGGCGGCGAGGCGCGGGACTTCGGCGACGTAGTCCTCGGCTTCTACCACCTGTACGCCGCGCTCGCCACAGACGGCCGGTTCGAGGTCGACGACGCGGACGCCGACTGGGCGTTCTCGGAGCGGTACAGCGCGTGGATCGTCGAACAGATGATCCGCCACCACGAGCGCGACTTCGGCGAGTTCGAGCGGATCGACGCCTCCCCAGAGGAGTTCTACGCGCGGGCGGACGATGCGGACGCGCCGTCGGAGTCCGGGGGCGCCCCCGGCGAGGCCGAGACCGCGGACGACGCGGAGGAGTCGGAGGGGGCGTCCGGCGCGGCCGACGACTGATTCCCTGGTCGGCGGTGAGCGGCGACGCCCCGCGACTCACCGGTGAAGCAGCCGCCACAGGAGTCCGCCGGGGAGCCCGGCGCGGACGAGCCGGTCGTACAGCCGGTCGGGGAGGACGCGACCGAGCCGCGGTAGCCACCGCGCTCGGCGGCTCACCCGATACCGTGTTCGCGGTCGGTCGGCGGTCGTCGCCGTCACCACGCGCTCGACGACGGTCTCGACGTCCGTGGCCGCCGGGGAGTACCCCTCGAACGCGCGGTATGCGGCGGCGTACGGCCCGTCGCCGTCGGCGGCCTCGACCGCGGCGGCCGCCCGCTCGTTGAAGCCGGTCCGGACGGGACCGGGCTCGACGAGCGCCACGTCGACCCCGCGGGGCGCGACCTCCCGGCGGAGCGCGTCGACGTAGCCGTCGAGCCCCGCCTTCGCGGCGCTGTACGCGCCGTGGTACGGCAGCGCGACCGACCCGACCATCGACCCGACGACCACGACCCGTCCGCCGCGCTCGCGGAGCGTCGGGAGCGCCGCGGAGACGGTCACGTGGACCGCGGTCAGGTTCGTCTCTAGCTGTCGCCGGAACGCCTCGGCCGAGGCGTCCTCGACTGCCGCGATCTCGTAGCCGCCGACGCAGGAGACGACGGTGTCCAGGGGACGGTCGGCGAGCCGGTCGCGGACGGCGGCCTCGTCGCGGAGGTCGACGACGGCGGTCTCGACCGCCTCGGGCAGGTCGGCGAGCCCGTCCGCGTCGCGGTCGACGCCGAGCACGTCGTGGCCGGCGGCGGCGAGCGAGCGCGCGACGCCGCCGCCGATCCCGCCCGCGGCCCCCGTCACGAGAACGTCCATGACGGGCAGTGCGCGGCGCCCCCAGTAGACGGTGGCGGTTCGCGGCGCCGGCTCCGGGCGCCCGTCTCGACCCGCCGCCCGAAGGCATATATCCGCCACGGGCGATTGTCGGCGTAATGTCCACCGACGAGCCGTCCGTCCCGATCGTGTGCGACGAGTGCGAGACGGAGACCCGCGTGCCCCTCGACGACCTCGCGGACGCGCTCGATAAACACAACGACCAGAAACACGGCGGCGAGGCCGTCGCGGAGGTCGATCCGGCGATCAAAGACCGGCTCGCCGACCTCGTCGCCGAGGACTTGGGGCTGTTCGACGAGGAGCCGGCCGAGGGGGCGTGAGCGCCGCCGCGAGCGACCACCGGGAACCGGAGCGCTCGGCGGCACCCGCCAGCAATATTTGCGTCGTTCGGTGACGAGTGTTTTCGGCGTATCTCCGGTATACGGGGCTTTGAACCCTCGAAACGCCACTTCCGTCGTCTTCCGCCGTCACCGGAACGCGCTTCCGTTGCTGGTGACGCGAGAGTGTTGCCCGCGGGGCCGCTTCCGTAGGTATGTACGACTCAACGCGGACAGCGTCGCGGCGGTCGTTCCTCGCGGCCGCGGGCGGAACTGCGACGGTCGGCCTCGCCGGCTGCCTCGGCGGCGGGAGCGGCGGGCTCGACGAGATCACGGTCGCGCACATGCCGATCTACCCCGACCTCCAGTGGTACGTGATGGAGGGCGAGGGATACTTCTCCGAGGTCGACGCCGAGGTCACCGGCCAGGAGTTCGGCAACGGCCCCGACATCGTTCAGGCGCTCGGCGGCAGCGACATCGACATCGCGATGTTCGGGATCGTACCCGCGATGATCGCGATCGACCGCGGTATCGCCGCGCGGGTGACCGCCGCGAACATCCGGGAGCCGATGGGGATCATGGCCGAGTCCTCGTTCCACGAGACGTTCGAACAGCAGGGCGCCGACGCGTTCGCGGCGTGGGAGGAGGAGCAGGGCGAACCGTTCACCTTCGGCACGTTCCCACAGGGGAGCGTCCCCGACGTGCTGTTGCGCTTCTGGCTCCGCGATGTCGGCGTCGACCTCGCAGCGAACGACAGCGTGGAGATCATCGAGATCAGCGGGGCGAGCTCCGTCTGGCAGGCGATTGCCAACGACGAGATCGACGGCACCTCGATCATGGAGCCGGTGCCGACCATCGCGCAGGCGGAGGGGTCGTCGGTGGAGATGCTGCGGACCGCCGCCGAGGTCCTCCCCGGCCAGCCCGCCGCGGTCACCCTGATGAGCGACGAGGTCCGGGACTCCCCGATCGCGGCGCAGTTCCTCGAACAGCACGTCCGCGCGACCGACTTCATCGAGGAGAACCCCGACGCGACCGCGGGCCACGTCGAGGAGGGAATCGGGATGCCAGTCGACCGCGCGCGGAAGGCGCTCGACTCGCCGCTGTCGAACTTCATCACCGACCCCGCCGAGATCACGGACGCGACGCAGGTGTTCGCCGAGTTCGCGGCCGATAACGGCCAGACCGACGAACAGCTGTCGAACGACCAGATATTCGACCTCGGGGTGTACGACTCGCTCTGATGGCGACCGAAACCGCATCGCGCGTCGACGAGGACGGCGCGTTCGCCGGCGTCGGGCTCGGAGACGGGCGGCGGCTCCTCCGGGGCGCCGCGGGGGTCGTCGGGTTCCTCCTCGTCTGGCACGCCGTCTCGCTCACCCAGGATCCGTTCGTCCTCCCCTCGCCGGTCGCGGTCGCCGGGGCGTTCGCCGGCGAGCTCGCGTCGGGAGACATGACGACGGCGCTGTATCAGAGCGTCCGCCACTGGATCCCCGGCACCGTCGCCGGAACGGGTCTCGGCGTGGCCGCCGGCGTCGCGTTCGCTTGGAGCGGCCTGCTGGACGACCTGACGGCGCCGCTCGTCCGCACCCTGCGCCCCGTCCCGCCGCTCGCGCTGATCGGCTTCGCTATCGCCTGGTTCGGGATCAACGACTGGGGCGCGGCGTTCATCATCGCGGTCGGCGCGTTCTGGATCAACTTCTACGCGGCGTACGGCGCCGTGGAGGGCGTGAGCGAGGACCTCCTCGACGTGGGGCGGACCCTCGGCGTCCGCGGCGACCTCGACGCGGTCCGGTCGATCGTCCTGCCGGCGTCGCTGCCGGGGATCATGACCGGGATCCGGACCGGACTGGGACGGTGTTGGATGCTCGTCGTCGCCTCGGAGATATTCGGCGTCCCCGGGGTCGGCCGCGAGATCATCCGCGCCAGCAACAACCTGCGCGTCGACCGGGCGATCGCGTACATCCTCGTGTTGAGCCTGATGTACCTGCTCGTCGACGTCGCGTTCCGCGCGGTCGAACGGAGGGCGTTAGCGTGGCGGGCGTGAACGGAGACGGCGCGGCCGGACGCGACGGGGAGACTCCCCCCACCGCGGCGGCCAGCGTCGCGCTCGACGGGGTCGGGAAGACGTACCCCGGCGACGGCGAGGGCGGCTCGGTGCGCGCGCTCGACGACGTGTCCTTCTCGGTCGCCGACGGGGAGTTCGTCTGTCTCGTCGGCCCGTCCGGCTGCGGGAAGACGACGCTGTTCCGGGTCGTGGCCGGGCTGACCGAGGCGACCGACGGCCGCGTCCTCCTCGACGGCACCGAGGTCACGGGGCCGACGACGGACATGGGCGTCGTCTTCCAGGAGTACCACCTGTTCCCGTGGCTCACGGTCGAGGAGAACGTCGGGTTCGGGCTCGAACGGAGCGACCGATCGGCCGCCGAGCGCGAGGCGCGCGTCGACGAGATGCTCGACCTCGTCGGGCTGACCGAGTTCCGCGGCGCCTACCCGAAGTCGCTGTCGGGCGGGATGAAACAGCGCGTCGCCATCGCCCGGTCGCTCGCGGTCGACCCGGACCTGCTGCTGATGGACGAGCCGTTCGGCGCGGTGGACGCTCAGACCCGCGAGATGCTCCAGCGGGAGCTACTCGACGTGTGGGAGTCGACGGGGAAGACCGTCCTCTTCGTCACGCACGACGTCGCGGAGGCGGTGACGCTCGCCGACCGGGTCGTCGTGATGGCCGCCGAGCCCGGCCGCGTCCGCGAGGTCGTCGATGTCGACGTCGAGCGCCCGCGCGACCGCGGCGACGCCGCGTTCGCGGAGTACGTCGGCCGCGTGCGAGAGCTGATCGGCGCCCACCCGTAGCCCCGTCCCCTTCGCGCCCGGCGTCTCACACCCTACTCCTCGCCGTCCGCCTGATCCTCGACGCTCGCCGACAGCTCGTCCACGTGAGTACGGAGCATCGCGAGCGTCGCGTCCGCGTCGGCGTACCCCTCGTCGTAGTCGTCGAAGGCGGCCGTCGCCCGGTCGAGAAATCGCTCTACCGCCGCGTCGGTCGGCTCGTCGGTCATGGGTCACGCTCCGCCGGCGAGCGGTTTATGTCTCCCGGCGGGGAGCGCGCGGCGACCGTCAGCGCCGACGGAGGGCGTACGTCGTGTAGCCGACCGCGACGACGAGCGCGCCGTACAACAGCGTTCCGAGCAGGGCGGGCGACGCGGTGACGTACTCGCCGAACGGGTCGGTCAGCGCCAGCACGGCCACGGTGAGCGCGGCGGAGATGGCGATCCCGACCGCGCCGAACGCCTTGAACGCCGCGTCGAGGTCGAATCCACGCGATCCCGGTTGGTGGCTCATACCCCTTCGTACGCGCTCAGGTTATAAATCCGTCCGACTGGATTCTCAGCCTCGGGGAACGGTGGTGACCGGACCGCCGGGGCTGTGAGCGCGGTTTACTATTATCATTGATAATTTGCTCCGAGGCGTTTTAGCCCTCGGTCGAAACCGGTGCGACATGACGCAGACGGGACCCACGACGCTCTCTCGACGGCGGCTCGCCGCCGGTCTCGGGGGGGCTGTGGCGGGCGCGCTGGCCGGGTGCCTCGGCGACGAGGCCCCCGGTTCGGCGTCGATAGACACCGGCAACGACGAACCGGCGGACGACGAGGCCGACGGGGGAGACGCGATCCGGAACGCGGCGGACGCCAGCGCGACGGTCGGGATGATCTACGCGCTCGGCGGGCTAGACGACCGGTCGTTCAACGACGCCGCGAACCGGGGCATCCAGCGCGCGCGCCTCGATCACGACGTGGCGTTCGCGAACGAGGAGCCGACCTCGATCCCGGAGTTCGAGACCGCGCAGGACGCCCTCTCGTCGTCGACCGATCCCGCCTACGACCTGATCTGCTGTATCGGCTTCCTCCAGGCGGACGCGCTCTCGACGGTCGCGGGCGAGCACCCCGACCAGCGGTACGCAATCGTCGACTCGGTCGTCGACCGCGACAACGTGGCGAGCTACGTGTTCCGCGAACACGAGGGGTCGTTCCAGGCCGGCCACCTCGCCGGGCTGGTGACGGACCGCGACGTGTCCGTCGGCGCGGGGTCGACCGTCCCCGACGAGCGGACCGTCGGCTACGTCGGCGGCGTCGACTCGCCGCTCGTCCGCAAGTTCGAGGCCGGCTACCGCGCCGGCGTCGACCACGCGACCACGGACGTGTCGGTGCTGTCAACGTACCTCGGCGCGTTCGACGACCCCGAGGGCGGGTACGCCGCCGCCGCGGAGATGTTCGAACAGGGGGCCGACGTGGTGTACCACGCGGCCGGCGGGAGCGGACTCGGCGTGTTTCAGGCGGCCCAGGAGTACGGCCGGTACGCGATCGGCGTCGACTCCGACCAGTCGCGCAGCAACCCGCGGTACGCCGACGTGATCCTCGCGTCGATGGTGAAGCGGGTCGGCACCGCGGTGTACGACGCCGTCGAGGAGACGATCGACGACGACCTCGCCACCGGCTCCACGACGGCGCTCGGGCTCGCCGAGGACGGCGTCGCGCTCGTCTACGGTACGACGCTCGGGCCGGTGATCCCCGACGACGTGCGCGCCGCGATCGTCGACTCCGGCGAGCGGATCGTCGCCGGCGACCTGTCGGTCCCCACGGACCCGGAGGCGGTGAACTGATGGCACCCGACTCGTTCGAGCGCCTCGTGCGCGCGGTCCGGCGGCTCCTCCCGAACGCGGTGCGCCGCCGGTACGCCGCGAAGTTCGCGCTGGCGTTCCTCGTGGTCGCGGCGGTCGTCGTCGCCGGGGGCGCGTTCACCTACCTCCAGACCGAACAGACCGTGGAGTCGGACGCGACGACGCAGCTCGCCGAGACCGGCGGCCTCCAGGCCGACGCGATCGGGTCGTGGACCGAGCGGATGAGCACCGAGACGCGGTCGATGTCGGCGGCCGACGCGCTCCGGTCCGACCGGCGCGCGCCGGCGTACGTGCTGTTGAAAGACCAGCTGCTCTCCGAGGACATCGTTAGCATCCACCTCGTCGACGCGGCGCAGGACCGGGTCGTCGCCAGCACCGAACGCCCCTTAGAGGGGCGCGCGCCGAGCGACCTCGACGCGCCGTGGAGCGACGCGGACGTCCCCGAGGGGGTCGGCGAGGACGACCGGGTCTGGCGGTCGGACCGCTCGTACCGGTCGCCCGTGCTCAACGACCGCCCGGTGATGGCGTTCGCCAGCTCGGTGCCGCGGGCCGACGGCCGGTACCTCGTCGTGGTCACCCGCATCCAGCCGCAGCTCGAACGCATCCAGAACAGCGACACCGGGGAGGAGACGATGATCCTCAACGCCGCCGGGCAGACCGTCCTCGACATCGACGGCACGGTCGACGAGGCGGAACACGCCGACGGCGTCGAGGCGATCCGGGAGGGCAACGCCACGACCGCGACGCGGATCGGCGACGGTCAGGTCCACGCGTACGCCTCCGTTCCCGACACTGACTGGGTGGCCGTCACGAGCGTCGACCAGTCGACCGCGTTCGCCGTCCGCAACGACGTGGGGAACTCCGTGCTGCTCCTCATCCTCCTCACGCTCGCGTCGCTGGGCGTCGTGGGCGCCGTCCTCGGAACTCGAACGGTGCTCCCGCTCTCGCGGCTCCGCAACCGCGCCGAGCGGATCGAGTCGGGGGACCTCGACGTCGACCTGTCGACCGGACGGATCGACGAGATCGGCCGCCTGTTCAGGAGCTTCGGGGAGATGCGGGACTCGCTCCGGGACCGGATCGCCGAGGCCGAGACCGCCGCCGACGAGGCCGAGGCGGCCCGCGAGGAGGCGGAGGCCGTCACCCGCGACATGGAGGCGCGTGCGGCCGACTACAGCGAGGTGATGGGCGCGGTCGCGGACGGTGACCTCACGCGCCGGATGGACCCGGACGCGGACCGCGAGGCGATGCGCGAGATCGCCGAGGAGTTCAACGACATGGTGGCCCAGCTGGAGCGGACCACCGCGCGGGTCGCCGCCTTCGCCGGCGAGGTCGACGGCGCGAGCGCGGAGCTCGCGGCCGGCGCCGACGAGGTCGAGACCGCGAGCGGGACCGTCAGCGAGCAGATCCAGGAGATCGCCGACGGCGCGATCAGTCAGGACGAGCGCCTCGACGAGGTGAGCGACGAGATGAGCGACCTCTCCGCGAGCATCGAGGAGGTCGCCTCGTCCGCCGCGTCCGTCGCGGAGACCGCCGAGGCCGCCGCGGAGCGCGGCGAGTCCGGCCGCGAGGCCGCCTCGGAGGCGCTCGACGAGATGGACGCGATCGAGGCGCGCTCCGCGGCCGCGGTCGAGCAGATGGAGGCGCTCGACGAGCGCATGGACGAGATCGACGAGGTGGTGGAGTTCATCACCGACGTGGCCGAGCAGACGAACATCCTCGCGCTGAACGCCTCCATCGAGGCCGCTCGCGCGGGCGAGGCCGGCGAGGGCTTCGCGGTCGTCGCCGACGAGGTGAAAGAGCTCGCGGAGGAGACGCAGGAGGCCGCCGCCGAGATCGAGTCGCAGATCGCGACCGTCCGCGAGGAGACCGACGCGACGGTCGATGACATCCGCGAGACGAACGAGCGGATCGACGAGGGGGCGGACACCGTCCGCGAGGCCTCGTCGTCGCTCGAAGCGGTCGTCGACGCCGTCGAGGAGACGAACCACGGCGTTCAGGAGATCAGTGAGGCGGCCGAGGACCAGGCGCGGTCGACGCAGCGCGCGGTCGAGGGCGTCGAGGACGTCGCCGAGGTGAGCGGGGAGGTCGCCGCCGGCTCCGAGCAGGTGTCCGCCGCCGCAGAGGAGCAGACCGCGACCGTCGCCACCATCGCGGAGAACGCCGACCGGCTCCGGGGACAGGCCGAGTCGCTCTCCGAGTCGGTCTCCGCCTTCGATGTCGACGTCGACCCCGAGGAAATCGAGAGCGCGGAGTCCGACGGCGTCGACGGGGCCGAGGGCGACGACGCGGTCGGAGGCGACGAGCGACGCGACGCCGGGAACGGGACCGTCGGGGACGCCGACAGATCGCCGTCCGGTGACGGGCTCGCCGCCGACGGCGACGGGCGTCCCCCGTCGTCGGACGAACGTTAGCCCTGCTTCGGGCTCGCTATTGACGAACGAGCGCGAGGGCGACCTTTCGACTGCGTACCGACGAACGAGCGTTACTCCCCGCTCTCCGGGTGTCCCTCGACGATAGCCACGCCGGACGACGCGCCGATCCGCACCGCGCCGGCGTCGAGCATGGCCGTCGCCTCCTCGTAGGAGCCCACGCCGCCGGAGGCCTTCACGGGAAGGTACTCGCTCATCAGCTCCACGTCGGGGACGGTCGCGCCGCCGTCGGCGAACCCGGTCGACGTCTTCACCATGTCGGCGTCGGCGGCGACCGCGGCCTCGCACGCGCGGCGCTTCTCGGCGTCGTCGAGGAGGGCGGTCTCGATGATCACCTTCACCGGGACGGGCACGGCCGCGACGACGTCCGCGAGCTCGTCGGCGACCGCGCCGCCGTCGCCGGCCTTCAGCCGGCCGACGTTGATCACGAGGTCGACCTCGTCCGCGCCCGCCTCCCACGCCGTGACCGCCTCGTCGCGCTTGACCGTCGGGTCGTGTTGCCCGTGCGGGAACCCCACCACGGTGGCGATCGCCGCGGGCTCGGCCTCATACTCGGCCGCTTCGGCGACGTAGCACGGCGGGATACACGCGTTCATCCCGTGCGCGGCGGCCTCGTCGAGAATGGTCCGCACGCCGTCCCAGGTCGTCTCCGGACCGAGGACGGTGTGGTCGATGCTGGCGGCGAACTCGTCGCGGTTCATGGGTCGACCGTCGCGCGCGGCAGTAAAAGGCGTGCGGGGTCGGCGCGACCGACTTGACGACCGGTTGCTCCGGCACGAACGGGAGCGCGTTCGGAACAACGCGGGAACGGAACTCGCGGGGAGGGGGCCCGGCGCGATGCCGGTCCGTCGCGACTACGGGGCTCGGAGACCGAGGGTCGCGGGCCGAGCGCGGCGGCGTCAGCTCTCGATCTCGATCTCCGTGCCGCTGACGGCGCTCTCGACGGTCACGGGGAGCCGCACCGTCAGGATGCCGTTCCGGTATTCGGCCTCGATACCGTCCTCGTCGATCGCCTTCGGGAAGCGGAACCGACGGTGGTACGTCCGCCGGGTCCCGCGGTGTTCGTCCTCGTGTTCGCCGGCGACGTTAAGCACGCCGTCGTTCCACGAGGCGGTGATCTCCGACGGGTCGAACCCCGGAAGCTCGACCGACAGGACGAACTCGCCGTCCTCCTCGTACAGTTCGTAGTCGTTGCTACCGGATTCGAACAGTCTGCTCGGGAAGTCGAGTCCCTGTGTCCACGTGTTTGCTGGCTCGAGGATGGGCATCGCTGACCACCTCGAACTCATCTAATTATAGGGTTGCGATTCTATAAAAATCTAACGTATCTTGGTGTCGAGTCTCACACAACGGTCGACGGCCCGTCCCACCGAGCGGCGCTCCGTACAACTGCGCCGACGGATTCGGTCGCCGTCTCAGGCGCCGTCTGGCGAACAAGAGTTAGAGATTTCTCCAACGTTCGCGCGTTCGCCACGAATTTATTCCGTCCGCGTGCCACCGGGAGGCATGGATCGCGACACCGCCACGCCTGCCGTCGCCGACCTGCCGGGCGAGCGCGCTCGCGAGTGGGTCGATTACCACCACGAGTCGGCCGCGCCGAGCACCTACGTCTACGAGTTCGTCTGGGACCGCACCGCCCCCGCCGAGGGCCCGTTCTGTACCGACGTCGACGGCAACGTCCTCATGGACTTCACCAGCCACGTCGCCGCCGCGCCGCTCGGGTACAACAACCCGCTGATCATGGACCGGCTCGCGGAGTTCGACCTTGTCGACCCGCTGAAGATCGCCGGGCAGGACTTCTACGCGGCGGGCGGCCCCTCACCCGGCGACGGGATCCCCGGGGCTTCCGGGCTCATGGACCGCCTGACGGACCTGACGAGCCACTACGACATGGACACCGTCTTCCTCTCGAACTCCGGCGCCGAGGCGGTCGAGAATGCAATCAAGATCGCGTACGACGCCTCGGACGGCGCGAAGTACGCCATCACCTTCGACGGGGCGTTCCACGGGCGGACGCTCGGCGCGCTCTCGCTCAACCGCTCGAAGTCCGTGTACCGCCGCGACTTCCCCGAGGTCAGCGGCGTGATGGACGTGCCGTACTGCGACGACCGGACCTGCTCGCCCGAGACCTGCTCGTGCGGCTTCTTCGCCGACGGCGTCTCCCGGCTCCGCCGGAAGCTCGACCCGGAGCGCGGGAACGTCCACCCGGACGACGTGGCCTACCTCATCCTCGAACCGATCCAGGGCGAGGGCGGCTACCGCTTCCCCTCGGACGCGTTCACCGACGAGATCGCGGCGCTCGCCGACGAGCACGACATCACGGTCATCGCCGACGAGATCCAGTCCGGGGTCGGCCGCACCGGCGAGATGTGGGGTTCGGACCACTACGCGTACGACCCCGACGTGATCACGAGCGCCAAGGGGCTCCGCGTGGGCGCGACCGTCTCCCGGAGCGACGTGTTCCCCGAGGAGAGCGGCCGCCTCTCCTCGACGTGGGGCGCCGGCGACCTGATCGCCTCCGCGCAGGGCGCGCTCACGCTCGACGCCATCGAGGAGGCGGACCTCATGGACAACGCCGTCGTCCGCGGTCGGCAGTTCAAGGAGACGCTGCGCGACGCCGACCTCGACCCCGTCGCGGACGTCCGCGGGAAGGGACTGCTGCTCGCTGTCGAGTTCGACACGAAGGAGCGCCGAGACGCGGTCGTGGAGAACGCGTTCGAGCGCGGGCTCCTCACGCTCGCGTGCGGCCACAAGGTCCTCCGGATCCTCCCGCCGCTCGACGTCACCGAACGCGAGATCGACCTCGGCTGCGACCTCCTCACCGACGCGATCGCGGACGCGGCCTGAGCCGCCGGGGAGAGAAACCGAGCCTCAGCGGTCCGCGTACCACTCCGCGAACTTCTCTAAGGCTCGCCCGCGGTGCGACACCGCGTTCTTCCGGTCGGTGTCCATCTCCGCGAACGTCTCGCCGTCGTGTTCGAAGATCGGGTCGTAGCCGAAGCCGCCGTCGCCCCGCGGCGCGACGATCCGGCCCGGGACGTACCCCTCGAACAGCTTGACCGGGAGCGGCTCCGCGCCGGCTCCGGCCGCGCCGCCCTCGCCGTCGCTCTCGCCCTCGCCCGCCGCGTCCGGTCCCGCCGCCGCGGCCGCGTCGCGGTCGCCTTGGTCGACGGGGTCGGGGCTCGCGGCGAACCCCTCGCCGTCGCAGTAGCCGAGCGTACACCGGAAGGCGGCGCGGCGGTCGTCGAGTTCGCTCGCGACCTCGTGGACGCGCTCGATCCCGAGCGTCTCCTCAACGTACGAGGAGTACGGGCCCGGGAACCCGTCGAGCCCCTCGACGAACAGCCCCGCGTCGTCGACGAGGACCGGGGCGTCGGCGTGGCGGTACGCCTCCCGGGCCCCCTGGGCCGCGATCGGGCCGAGGTCGTCGGCCTGGACCTCCGTGTAGTCGAAGTCGAGTCGCTCCACCGAGCCGTCCGGGAGGTACCGCTCCGCCTCGCGGACCTTCCCCGGGTTCGTCGTCACGTACCTGAGCACGGATCCACGTGGGTGCGCCCGCGAGGAATAGCCGTCGGTCGCCCGCAGGGAATCGACCGACTCCGGCAGTACGTTTTTGTCGCCTCGGCGACAGCAGTCGCGCATGGCCCTCCCCACGTTCGAGAAGAAGCGGCTGATCGGTCTCATCGCGATCCTCTCGTTCGGGCTCACGTCGCTGTCCGCCGTCCTCCTCCCGAGCCCGGTGGCGCCGCTCGGACCGGCGATTTTCATCACCGGCTTCTTTATCCTGATCCCGCTGGTGGTGGTGCTCGGCGAGGACTTCCCGCTCGTCGCCGCGGACGATGCCGACGCAGGATCGGCGTCTCCTTCCGCCGAACGGCCGGTGGCGGCGCTGCGAGAACGCTACGCGAACGGCGAGATCGACGAGGCGGAGTTCGAGCGGCGGCTCGACCGGCTGCTCGCGACCGAAGACCTCGACGAGCGGTTCGAGCGAACGTCCGCCGGGTTATCCGACCGGTCCGGCGAGAACAGAGCACGCGAGTACGAACTGGAGTGACGCCGGCCGGCCCGACGCGGCAACTCCCGCTCAGGGGTCGACGCGGGCGATCCACGCGTCCGGGTCGTCCAGCTCGTCACCGGTCGGGAGGTTCTCGGCGCGCTCCCACACCGCGCCCGCGGCCTCGATGCCGCGCTCGTCGGCGACGTGCCGGAAGAACGCGGCCCCGCGCTCGTACTGCCGCCGCTTGAGGCCCAGTCCCAGCAGGCGCTGGGCGAGCCGCCGCACCGGGCCGCCCCCGCCTCGACGCTCGTCCAGCTTCGCCCGGAGGTCCGCGTACTCGCCGTCGAACGCGCGGTCCATCAGGACCTCGGCGTACCCCTCGACCGCCGTCATCGCGGCCTGGAGCTCCGCGAACGCGTCGGGGTCGAGCCCGCGACTCACGCCCCCTTCGCCGCCGACCATCCCCTCGACGCCGCGCTCGACGCGCGACTCGAGGTACTCCGGGAGCCACGGGGCCGCGCCGAACTCGGCGGCGTGGGTCACCTCGTGGAACGCGATCCACCGCCGGAAGCGGGGGTAGTCCACGTCGAGCGCGCTCGCGACCGCGACGATGTTCGGGTGAACGAAGTAGAGGCCGTGGTCGGCGTCCGGCTCGTCGGCGAGGAGGAGGGGGTCGTACTGGCCGAGGACGTTCCGCGAGAGGAAGCCCAAGGCGAACGCCATCGACCCCGTGTTGGCGACTCGGCTGACGTCCTGCGCGAACGCGGGGCCGCGCTTCGCGGGCGTCGCGTCGAACGTCCCGTCGGGCCCGCCGGGGTCCGCCGCGGCCGCCTCGATCGGGTCCATCACGCGCCGGAACGTGCCGACGCTCGCGTCGATCCAGTGGTGGCGGTTCTGTACCTCGACGGTGTCGGGCACGTCGAACTCGATCCCGGCGACCTCGGCGAGCCGCGAGCGGGCGTCGCGAACGTCGGCGGCGTACCCCGCGCGCTCCGCGTCGGAGATCGCGATCGATCCGGGGTCCGTGGCCTCCTTCGCGGCCGACGCGGCCCGATCCCAGTCGACGACGCCCGGTCCCTCGGCCTCGGCGACGGCCCGGACGCTTCGGAGGATGTCCATACGGACCGGACGTGCGGGCGACTCAAAGCGCTTGTGTCGACCGATCCCCGCCCCGGCTGACTCGCCGGCGGTCCCGGCGCCGAACGCCGACACCGACGTTTTCTTCCCGGCCGCCCCACAGCCACCGAGCATGGACGACACGCGCCGCGCGTTCCTCGACGACCTCCTCGCGACGCCGAGCCCCTCGGGCTTCGAGACGGCCGCCCAGCGCGTCTGGACCGACTACGTCCGCGCGTTTGCGGACCGGGTCGACACCGACTCGTACGGCAACGCCGTCGCGGTCCACGAGGGCGACCCGGACGCGCCGACGGTCGCCGTCACCGGCCACGCCGACGAGATCGGGTTCATCGTCCGGGACGTGCTCGACGACGGCTTCCTCCGGATCGGGCGGATCGGCGGCGCCGACCGCACGGTCTCGAAGGGCCAGCACGTCACGGTCCACGCCGACGAACCCGTTCAGGGCGTGATCGGCCAGACCGCGATCCACCTCCGTGACGGCGACGAGGAGTACGAGGATATCGCTGGGCAGTTCGTCGACATCGGCGCCGCCGACGCCGACGCGGCACGCGACCACGTCGAGGTGGGCGACCCGGTCACGTTCTCGACCGGGCTCCGCGACCTCGTCGGCGACCGGATCGCCGCCCGGGGGGTCGACAACCGGGCCGGCGCGTGGGCGGCCGCGGAGGGGCTCCGGCGCGCCGCCGAGGCGGACGTCGACGCGACGGTGTACGCGGTCTCCACCGTTCAGGAGGAGGTCGGGCTCCAAGGTGCGCGAATGGTCGGCGTTGACCTCGACGACGTCGACGCGTTCGTCGCGGTCGACGTCACCCACGCGACCGACAACCCGGACGTCGACCGCGAGCGACGCGGGCCGGTCGAACTCGGCGCCGGCCCGGTGATCGGCCGCGGGAGCGCGAACCACCCGGTCCTCGTCGACCTCGCGCGCGACGCGGCCGCCGACGCCGGCGTCGACGTCCAGATCCAGGCGGCCGGCACCCGGACCGGGACCGACGCTGACGCGTTCTACACGGTGCGCGGCGGGACCCCCGCGCTCAACGTCTCGATCCCGAACCGCTACATGCACACGCCGGTAGAGGTGATCGACACCGCCGACCTCGACGGCGTCGCCGACCTCCTCGCGGCGCTCGCCGCGGCCGCGGGCGACCGCGGGGGGGCGACGAATCCGTTCGCCGTCGACGTCTGAACCGGCCGCCGTCGGTCCGCTCGGCACGACAAACCGGGGCACGGCGGCGTCGAAACGGAACTGTTTTACAATCGTCTTTCCTACCGTTAATTGCGACGAAGGACGTGCTCTGGTGGTGTAGTCCGGCCAATCATATCACCCTCTCACGGTGATGACCTGGGTTCAAATCCCAGCCGGAGCATTTCTCTCTCGATGCGACCGAACCCGATCAGTACCGGCCGTACTCGACCGCCCGCCGTCGGTCGACGCATCGCTCCGCCTCCGTCGGTCGACGCATCGCTCCGCCTCCGCCGGACCGATCGGCCACCGTTCGAGGTAGCGGCAGGTGTTGAGACGGCGTCCGGGTTTTAGTTGGCGGCGCGCGAGCCACGGCGTATGAGCGACGCCGCACGCCCCGCCCCCACCGCCGACGAGGCGCTCCACACGACCGTCGACCTCCCCTTCGAGGACGCGGTGCCGTTCGTCCAGCTCGAACACGAACTCGCCGACTTCGAGACCGTGCGCGTCACGCGGCTCGACGAGATGATCGAGGGGATGCTCGGCCACGACGACGCCGAGCGGACCGCGCTGATCGTCGTCTGTCACCCCGAGATCGCGTCCGACGCGCTGCGGATCGACCCGACGCTCGCCGGTATGCTCTCCTGTACCACGGTCGTGTACGAACGCGCCGGCGACGACCGCGTCCACGTCCACCACGTGTCCGCCACGAAGGCGATCCGCGACCTCGGCTGCGCGTCGGCGGCCGGGGCCGACGAGGGCGCGGTCGAGGACCTCGTGGCGAAGACCGGCGAGCTGATGGCCGTCGTCTGGGAGAACATCGAGCGGCACGGCCGGGAGTAGCCTCGGACGGCTCGGCCGCGCTCACCGGTTCAGCCGCCACCGGATCACCGCGGCGGCGACGAGGACCGTCCCGAACGTGACGACCCCGGAGATTAGCGCGCCGCGGGCGCTGTTCGCGCCCGTCGCGAACGCGCTCACCGACGCGGAGCCGCCGACCAGCGCCGCCCCGCCGGCCACCCCGCCGAACCCGATACAACAGAGGCTCAACAGGCCGACCGCGGACAGCGACCCGAGGATCCCGTCGTCGCTCATCGCTTCCCTCACCGCGGGCGACGGGGAAATAGGTGGTGGGGTCGGGCGCGACTGGCGCCCCGCCGTCGGGGGGCGGCCGGCGTCGCTCGTCGGCGTCCCGCGGCCGTGGTCGCCGCCCAAGCGAGGGTTTAATTCCGACAGCGCGCGAGGGCGTCGTGTGGACCCGAGCCGGATCCCCGCCGAGTTCCCCGCCCCGAGCTTCCGCGGCGCGCAGGAGCAGGCCCTCGCCGACATCCGCGACGCGTTCGCCGCCGGTAACCGCGTCGTGCTGGTGCGCGCGCCGACGGGCAGCGGCAAGTCGCTGCTCGCCCGGGCGATCATGGGCGCGGCCGAGACCGCGGGCGAGGCGGCCCCCAGCGAGGCGACCGGCGCGTACTACACCACCCCGCAGGTGTCGCAGATCGACGACGTGGAGGCCGACGACCTCCTCGACGACCTCGCGGTGATCCGCGGGAAGTCGAACTACGACTGCGTGCTCCCCGGCGAGCACGACACGCCCGTGAACCGCGCGCCCTGCGCGCGCCAGCAAGGGTTCGACTGCTCGATCCGGCACCGCTGCCCGTACTTCTCCGACCGGGCCATCGCGTCCGGCAACCGCTTCGCGGCACAGACGTTAGCGTACTTCATGCGCACCGCCGGCTCCGAGGTGTTCCGGAAGCGCGACGCCGTCGTGATAGACGAGGCGCACGGGCTCGCCGAGTGGGCCGAGATGTACGCGACGATCGAGATATCGCCCGACCGCGTCCCGGTGTGGGACGACGTCGGCGTCCCGGACGTCGCGGCCGACGCCGGCCCCGAGGAGGACGCGGTCGACCGGACCGCGCGGTTCGTCGAGACGCTCCGCGACGTGGCGATCCGGGCGAAAGACGAGCTGGTCGGCCGCCCCGAGCTCGACCGCGAGGAGGTCGCCCGGCGCGACCGGCTCCAGGAGCTCATAAGCGAACTGGGCTGGTTCCTCGAGGACTATCGCGACATCGAGTCCCCGACCTCGTGGGTCGCCGACCAGCCGGGCGGCGAGGGGTCGGCCCTCGATATCAAACCGCTCGACCCCGCCCGGTACCTCCGGCACACCGTCTGGGACCGGGGGAACCGGTTCGCGCTGCTGTCGGCGACCATCCTCTCGAAGGAGGCGTTCTGCCGCGGCGTCGGGCTCGACCCCGCCGACGTCGCCCTCGTTGACGTCGAGCACACGTTCCCGCTCGCGAACCGCCCGCTGTACGACGTGACGCAGGGGTCGATGACGTACGAGAACCGCGACGAGACGGTGCCGAAGATCGCCCGGCTCATCGTCCGGCTGATGGCGGAACACCCCGACGAGAAGGGGCTGATCCACGCGCACTCGTACGACATCGCCGAGCGGATCACCGAGCGGCTCGGCGAGTTCGGCGTCGCCGCGCGGGTCAGGCGGCACGACAGGCAGAACCGCGACGCCGAACTGGAGGCGTGGAAGGCGAGCGCGGACCCGGAGGTGTTCGTCTCGGTGAAGATGGAGGAGGCGCTGGACCTGAAGGGCGACCTCTGTCGCTGGCAGGTGGTGTGTAAGGCGCCGTACCGGAACACGAACGACTCGCGGGTCGCCCGCCGGCTGGCGGACGGGCAGTGGGCGTGGTACCACCGGACGGCGCTGCGCACGGTCATCCAAGCGTGCGGGCGAGTCGTCCGCGCCCCGGACGACTACGGCGCGACGTACCTCGCCGACGACTCGCTGCTCGACCTCTTCGACCGCGCCGCGGCCGACACGCCCTCGTGGTTCCGCGATCAGGTCGACGCGATGACGACCCCGTCGCTCCCGGCGTTCGACCCCGACGCGGCGCTGGCGGGTATCGACGCGTCGGCGGCGAACGGTGCGCGGAGCGGACGGCGGCGGCGCCGCCGCTCGGGTGGGTCGAGGGGTTCGGATCGCTCGTCGCCTGCCGACGGCGATTCCTCGGTCGGCGACGGGGACGCGACCGCCGACAGCGGAACGACCGACGACGAGTCGGTCCGGACCCGCTCCGAGCGGGACGCGGAGCGACGGCAGAACCACCCGCTGTCGGACGTGTGGGGCGACGGCTGACGAGGCGCTATCCAGACGCGGCCGTCACAGCAGCGAGACGCCGTACGCGACCATGGAGCTCACCATGAGAAACGCGAAGAACAACGCCATGAGCTGTTGTCTGTCCATATCTGCGTTCGACCGCAGAGGCGTATAACTCCTGCGGGCGAGCGACGACGGGGCGCGCGTCATATTACCACCTCCGAGCCGATCGTCCGTCAATATATATCGTATAAGGTGTATCAGGGGCCTGAATGAAGTAGTAACCTTCATAATCCCTCACGCGACTACTGGATGTATGGCCACGAACGGGCTGTCGAGTGCGCTGACGCTGTACGGTGCGCGAACCCTGACGCTGTCGCAGGCGGCCGCACAGGCAGGGCTCAGCGAGGCCGAATTCATCGAGCAACTCGAACGCCGCGGCATCGAGGTAACGGAGTCCGAGCGCGCCGCCGCGCTCGGCCGCGAGCAGCCCGCCCGCGCCGACTGAGCGGTGTCCCCCGCGGTCGGGGATGCCGACGCGTCGACGGTTTTCGCGACGCCGTCTCACGAACGATCAGTTCTACGGCCCTCCAGCCGTCCTCGTAGCGCGTTCGGTCCGGCTCGCAGCGATCCCTCAGTTGCCGCTCCGAGCCGACTCCGCGGTCCGTTCCGCCTCGTCGTCGGGCACGAGGTGGACCTCACCGCCGTGTTCGAACGCGAGGACCACGTCGGCGTCGCCGTCGACGAACGCCGGGTTCGGGACGGTCTTCGCCTCGTAGGTGACGGGGTCGAGCACCTGGATCGCGTTCTCGTCTTCGACGGTCACCACGGTGGTCTCCGTCGCGTCCGCGCGGGTCCCGAGCCGGGTCGCGTCGGGGGCCTCCGCGTCCGCGAACGCGGACGTGTACTCCGCGCCGCTCGCGAGCCGGATCCCCTGGAGACGGCCCGAGACGCCCGTGACGAGGACCGGCCCGTCGCCGTCCTCGGGGTCGACGATCTCGCCCTCCGCGTACTTCGGGAGCCGCACCGCGAACGTGACGCGGTACACCTCGTTGCCGTCGCCGTCCTCGGTGACGAGCGTCGGATACGACTCGAAGCTCCCGCCGAGCGACTCGGTGATCCGCGTCGCCACGTTCTGCGCGAGCCGGTTCGAGGAGAGCTTGATGTCCGGCCCGTCGTCGGTCTCGTTCACCTCGGTGATGAACGCCTCGCGGTCGCCGTCGGCCTCCTGGTCGGCGACGTACGACTCCGCGATGTCGAGCGCCTCGGCGCGCTCCGCCGGGGTGAGGTCGCGCTCGTCCGCGCGGACCTGAACGATCCCGGCGTAGTAGCCGCCGGCGATGCGCCCGCAGCGGTCGCAGGTCCCCCGTGATATCTTCACGGGGACCGTCACCTCCGCGGAGCGGAGGGTCCCGCGGACGACGCCCGAGAAGCGGCAGTGCATCCGGACCGTGTTCTCGTCGACCTGCTCGGGCTCGACGCCCCACTCGACCTCCTCGGCGTCGACGTGGACGCCGAGCGCCTCCGCGACCTCGTCGACGGCGACGTCGGTGTAGTCGCGCGCGCCGACGTCGCGCCACGACTCGCCGCGCCTGACGGCGCCGCAGCCGGAACACACCAACACCTCGATCCGGTCGGGGGCGTCGACCAGGTCGAAGTCCTCGAAGTAGCAGTCGTCGCAGAGCAGCGCGTCTCGCCCGCGCGGCTCGCCCGGAAGGGGGTCGCGCCGCTCGGGGACCGGGTCGCCGCAGCGCGGACAGAACTCCCGCGACTCGCTCATTACCCGCGGCTACGCCGAGGGCCCGTTTAAACGACGCGGACCGTCCCCGTCGGCGTCGACGGTTCTGCGGGCGGCTCGGGCCGTTCCGCGCGGGTCGCGACCTCCGAAATGGTTTTTCGCACGGACCGAGAACGGGTGCGTATGAGCGGTAACCCAGACGACGAGCGGCTCGAAGAACTGCGCGAACAGAAGATGGAGGAGCTTCGCGAGCGACAGGGCGGCGAGGGCGACGCCGCGGAGGCCCAACAGCAGGCCCAAGAGCGCGCCGAGGCCCAGCAGGAGGCGGTGCTGAAACAGTACCTCACCGACGGAGCCCGCCAGCGCCTCAACGCGGTCGAGATGTCGAAGCCGCAGTTCGGCGAGAAGGTGAAGAAACAGGTCGCCGCGCTGGCGCAGAGCGGACGCATTCAGGGACAGATCGACGAGGACCAGATGCGCGACCTGCTCAAAGAGCTCCAGCCCGAACAGAAGAGCTTCGACATCCGCCGCCGGTAGATGGAGCTCGCGCTGCTGTACAGCGGGGGGAAAGACTCCTCGCTGGCCGCCCACCTGCTCGACCGGTTCTACGACGTCCGCTGTGTCACCGGGAGCTTCGGGCTCACGGACGACTGGGAGCACGCCGAGCGGGCGGCCGGCGAACTCGGGTTCCCGTTCGAGCGGGCCGACCTCGACCGCGAAGTGGCCGAGCGCGCCGCCGAGACGATGGTCGCGGACGGCTACCCCCGGAACGGGATCCAGCGCGTCCACGAGCACGCCCTCGAGACCATCGCCGCGCTCGACGTCGACGCCATCGCGGACGGCACCCGCCGCGACGACCGCGTCCCCACGGTGTCGCGGGCGCAGGCGCAGAGCCTCGAGGACCGAAACGGGATCGACTATATCTCCCCGCTCTCCGGGTTTGGCCGCCACGCCGTTGACCAGCTCGTCGAGGCGACCTTCGACGTCCAGCAGGGACCCAGCGAGGAGGTCCCCAAGGCCGACTACGAGGACGAGCTCCGGACGCTCATCGCCGACGAGTACGGCGAGGGCACGGTGGGAGAGGTGTTCCCGGACCACGACCAGACGTACGTCCACGGCCGGACCGACTGACTCCCGCAGACCCGGAAGCGCCGGAACTCCTTTCGACCCCGCGGTCGTAGCGTCGGGCATGTCATCCGACCGAGTCGTCGACCTGCTCAAGACGGCGTACGCCGACGAGATCGAGACCGTGATGAACTACCAGACGAACGCGATCGTCCTCGACGGCGTCCGGGCCGAGGAGATCAAAGAGAGCCTCAAACAGGACGTCCAGGAGGAGCTCGACCACGCCGAACAGCTCGGGCAGCGGCTCAAACAGCTCGACGCGCGGCCGCCCGGCTCCGCCGAGTTCACCGCCGGGCAGGAGTCGCTCCAGCCGCCCGAGGACTCGACGGACGTGTTGGCCGTCATCAACGGCGTGCTCGACGCCGAGGAGGACGCGATCGCGACGTACCGCGACCTGATCGACGCCGCGGAGGCGGCGGACGACCCGGTGACCGAGGACCTCGCCGTGACGCTGCTCTCGGACGAGGAGGCCCACCGGACCGAGTTCCGCGGATTCCAGAAGGAGTACCAGCGCGAGTAGACGGCCCGCGGAGCCGCCGCCCCTCGGCCGCGACCGCGCGCCGATCCCGGCTGTCCCGCCCCGAAGGGATGCTTTCAAGCGGGCGCTCGCCGAACCGGCGTCCATGTACGACGGCCTCAAAGGCTTCCGCGACTTCTACCCCGGCGAGCAGTCCGCCCGCCGCGAGGTGACCGACGCGATCGAGGACGCGGCGGCCCGCCACGGCTTCCGCGAGATCGCGACGCCCGCGCTAGAGCGGACGGAGATGTACGTGGACAAGTCCGGCGAGGAGATCGTCGAGGAGCTGTACGCCTTCGACGACAAGGGCGGCCGCGGCGTCTCGATGACGCCGGAGCTCACGCCGACGGTCGCGCGGATGGTCGTCGAGAAGGGCCAGGAGCTGTCGAAGCCGATCAAGTGGGTCTCCACCCGCCCGTTCTGGCGCTACGAGCAGGTCCAGCAGGGCCGGTTCCGCGAGTTCTACCAGACGAACATCGACGTGTTCGGCTCGTCGGCGCCCGAGGCCGACGCCGAGGTGCTCGCGACCGCCGCCGACGCCCTGACCGACCTCGGACTCACCGGCGACGACTTCGAGTTCCGCGTCTCGCACCGCGACATCCTCGGCGGCCTCGTCCGGTCGCTCGCCGCCGACCCCGACGCGGTCGACACCGCCGCCGCGATCCGCGCGGTCGACAAGCGCGCGAAGGTCGACGACGCCGAGTACGTCGGACTGCTCTCCGACGCGGGCCTCGCCCGCGACACCGCGCGCGACTTCGACGACCTCATCGCGGGGGTGGAGACCGTCGACGACCTCGACGCGGTCGCCGAGGCGGGCGACGAGTCGGTCGAGGCCGCGGTCGAGAACCTCCGGAACGTCCTCGTCGCCGCCGACGACTTCGGTGCGGGCGAGTTCTGCGACGTGTCCCTGACGACCGCCCGCGGGCTCGACTACTACACCGGGGTCGTCTTCGAGTGCTTCGACTCCACCGGCGAGGTGTCCCGCTCCGTCTTCGGCGGCGGGCGCTACGACGACCTCATCGAGAGCTTCGGCGGCCAGCCCACCCCCGCGGTCGGGGTCGCCCCCGGCCACGCCACTCTCAAGCTGCTCTGCCAGCGCGCCGGGGTCTGGCCGGACGAGGAGCTCTCGACCGACTACTACGTGCTCGGCGTGGGCGACACGCGGGGCGAGGCGGCCGCGCTCGCGAGCGACCTCCGCGCGCTCGGCGACGGCGTGGTCGTCGAGCAGGACGTCTCCGACCGCTCGTTCGGCGCCCAGCTCGGCTACGCCGACTCGATCAACGCCGAGACGGTCGTGGTCGTCGGCGAGCGCGACTTAGAGAACGGCGAGTACACGGTGAAGGACATGAAAAGCGGCGACGAGACGACGGTGCCTGTCGAGGAGTTCCCGCCCGAGGAGGGGCTCCCGACGTACGAGGACTACGAGTAGGCGCGTCGGTCGCGGCCTGAACCCTTTTCAGGGTCGCACGGGGAACGGGAGACGATGATCCCGCTCGCGACGACGATGCCCCCGACCGAGGTCGCGCTCCGCGTGGCCGCGGGCGTCCTCCTCATCCTGATCAACGCGTACTTCGTGGCGGTCGAGTTCGGCCTGACGCGCCTCCGGCAGTACCCGGAGTCGGAGATGGACACCCCCGGACTGCGGCGCGCCTGGGAGATGACGGACGACCTGGAGTTCTACCTCACCACCTGTCAGGTGTGGATCTCCGGCACGAGCATCGCGCTCGGTATTGTCGCCGAGCCGGGGCTTGCGGCGATCTTCGCGCCGATATTCGAGAACACCGCGCTCGCGTCGGCCGGCGCGGGCTCGCTGTTGGGTTTTTTCCTCATCAACATGGTCCACCTGACTCACGGCGAGCAGACGCCGACGTACCTCGGCGTCGAGCGCTCGAAGCAGGTCGCGAACTACGGCGCTCGGCCGCTGTACTGGTTCGCCTGGAGCATCTCGCCGCTGATCAAGTTCGGCGACTGGGTCGCGAAGGCGACGCTGGGGCTCTTCGGCGTCGAGATGACCGGGTCGTGGACCGAGGCCGAAGGGGAGGTGCTGGAGACGCGCGCGCAGCTCCGCACCCGCCTCGGCTCGATGATGGAAGACATCGAGCTACCGAAGGAACGGCGCGAGGAGATTCTCAACGCGCTCGACGTGGATCGGGTCACCGTCGCGGACGTGATGACGCGGCCCGACGAGATCGTCTCGCTGACCACGACGGCGTCGGTCGACGAGAACCTCGACCGGATCCGGGACACCCCGCACACGCGCTTCCCGCTCGTGGGCGAGGACCGGGGCGACTTCGAGGGGATCGTGTACGCCCCCTCGATCGTGAGCCGCTTCGAGGCGCTCCGCGACGGCGACCTGACGTTCGCGGACGTCGCGGCCCCCCCGCTGACGGTCTCCCCCGACGCGAGCGTCAGCGACGCCTACGACCGGTTCCAGGCGGAGTCGCAGGAGCTCGCCCTGGTCGTCGCTGACGGCGAGGTCGTCGGCCTGCTCACCGCGACCGACGCCATGGAGGCGGTGATGGGCCAGCTGGAGGACCCGCTGGACGCCGGCGAACTGTAGCGCGCGACACGACTCCGGTCAGTCCTTGTACGCCTCGCGCAGGAACACCAACACCCCGCCGAGCATCGCGAGGTTGCCGAAGAAGGCGAGCCGCTCGCCGCCCTTGTCGTCCTCGTCGGCGTTCCAGAAGTCGTGCATCGTCGCGGTGACGACGGTCAGGAACGCGACCGCCGCGCCGGTCGCGACCCGTGGGAGCCGCCAGAGCGCGATGCCGACGCCGGCGACGATCATCATGCCGGAGGCGAACGGCGCGGCCACGTCCGGCATCGGAACGCCCGCCGACTCGGCGTACTCGATCGTGTCGTCCATGTCGCGGAAGTCCTCCGAGGCCTGCGCGGCGAGGCCGGCGCCCAAGAGGACGCGCCCGAGCCGCGACGGCGCGCCGCGGCCGGTCGCCTCGTCGCTCGCGTCTGGTGTTTCGTCGTCGCTCATACCGCACACAACGCGGCCGCGCCTCATAAATCGCGGTGGCGGCGGACGCGGCGTCCCGTCGCGCCGCCCCCTCGCGCCGCGTCGGTCGCCCCTCACGCCCGGTCGATCTGCGCCAGCAGCTCCGCGGTCGCCGCCTCGTCGAAGCCCATCGGGCGGCGCCACCAGGGCCCCTTCCCGGAGTCGCTCGACAGGTCGGTGACGATCGGGTTCGCCTCCACCCCTGCGTCGGGCGCACTCAGCGGAACGACCCGGTCGAAGCGGCCGGACGCGTCCGGGTCGCCGACCGCGACGACGCGGGCGTCGAACGGGTCCCGCTTCAGGTGTGCGTTGGTCGGCGCCGCGGCGGCGGCGGCGGCGCGGTCGACGACGCCGTCGCCCTCGGCCGGCGAGAGTACGCGCTCGATCCGGATCCCCGCGAAGAGGTACGCGCCCCAGTCGGGGGCGAGGTCGTCGTCGACGGCGACGCCGTGCTCTCGGAGCCACGCGCCGCCGCGGTCGTCCGCGCCCGCGTCGCCGGGGCGCTCGTCGCCCGGTCCGGCCCAGTCGCGCGGCCGCAGCGACAGCGTCGCGTAGAACAGGAGCCGGTCGCCGGGTTCGAGGGTCGCGATCCGCCCGGACTTCACCCCGTGCGGGTCGCCGTACGTCGCGCGCTCGCGGCCGTGGACGCCCGGGAACTCGGGGTCGGCGTGGACGGGCACCTCGCGCAGGGCCTCCGGGACGGCGAACGGGAGGTCGAGGTCGCCGTAGGTCGGGACCGGCTCGTCGACCGGGGCGCGCCCGCGTGGCAGCGTCGCCGCCGACTCGGGGATCGGGACGTACGCGAAGGAGCCGTCGGGGTAGACGGGCCCCCGGAACCCGGGTTCGTTCGTGTTGGCGGCGACGTTGACCGCGAGGGCGCGAGGGCCCGGCATCGAAAAAGCGCGGGCTCAGTCCGCCGTCGCCGCGGTCGCCTCGTGGTCGATCTCGGTCCCGAGCAGGTCGAGGAACTGCGCGATCCACTCGGGGTGATCGGGCCACGCTTGGCCGGTGACGAGGTTCCCGTCGGTCGTCACGCCGTCGACCCACGAGCAGCCGGCGGCCTCGACCTCCGGCCTGACGGCGGGGTACGCCGTGATCTCGTAGCCGTCGAGGACGCCCGCCGCAGCGAGGATCTGCGGGCCGTGACAGATCGACGCGGCGGGCTTGTCCGCCTCGAAGAAGTGCCGCACCGCGTCGAGCACCTCGTCGTAGCCGCGGAGGTACTCGGGGGCGCGCCCGCCGGGAACGACTAAGGCGTCGTAGTCGGCCGGGTCGACCTCGTCGAAGCCGTGCGTGAGCTCGAAGTTGTGCCCGCGCTCCTCCAGGTACGTCTGGTCGCCGCGGAAGTCGTGGATCGCGGTCTTGACCGTCTCGCCGCCCTCCCTGTCCGGACAGACGGCGTGGACCTCGTGGCCGACCGCCTGAAGCGCCTGGTACGGCACCATTATCTCGTAGTCCTCCCCGAAGTCGCCGACGATCATCAGTATCCGTTGTCCTGTCATGTGTGCGACACCACCTCTGCGTACGCGCTGCTGGCCAATAACGATACTGGCGTGAGATATCATACCACGAACAAGCCGCCTCCGATCACCGACGCGTCGGCCGCACGGCGCCCTCAGCGCGGCGGGCTCGGCGGCTGGAGGTCCCGCTGAAACTCGTCGAACTGCTCGAGGTCGTCCGGGAGGTCGTACTCGATCTCGCGGTCGTCCTGGTTGTCGGGGAGCCGGCCGTCCTCGATCTCCTCGGCGGCCTCCTCCCACCCCGGCTTCACGCGGACACTGCGGGCGGGCGATCCGACGACCACGTGATGGGCGGGCACGTCGCCTTGGACCACGGATCGCGCGCCCACGACGCTGTTCTCGCCGACGCGGCAGCCGGCCCGGACCATCGCGTCGTAGGTGACGCGGGCGTCGTCCTCGACGATCGTGTGGAAGTTCCGGACCTCGGTCTGGTCGACGATGTCGTGGTCGTGGCTGTAGAGGTGGACGCCGTCGGAGATGGAGGCGCGGTCGCCGATCGTCAGCTTCCCGCGGTCGTCGAGGTGGACGTCGTCGTGGATCACGACGTTGTCGCCCACCTCGATGTTGTGGCCGTAGGTGACGGAGATCCCCTTGAAGAAGCGACAGTCGTCGCCGCACTCGGCGAAGAGGTGGTTGCCGAGCATCTGCCGGAACCGGAGCGCGAACTCGACGTTGTCGGCCATCGGTGTGGCGTCGAACTGGCGCCAGAGCCACTGGAGGTGCTTCGAGCGCTGGAAGCGCTCCTCGTCCTTCTCGGCGTAGTACTCCGACTCCAGCGTCGCGTTACACGGGTCGTACCCCTGGAGGCGCACGCGCTCGGCGCGCGACACCGATTCGCCGCTCTGCCACGCCTCCCACGCCTCCCGGTCGCCGTGGAGGTCGATCAGCACGTCACGGACGACCTCGCAGGTGTCCTCGTCCGAGGAGAGCCGCTCGTCCACCTCGTCGATGAACCCTCGGACCCCGGCCTCGGCGCCGTCGGGCAGGGACACGTGTCGCTTTGTCATCGGCCCTCCTTCGTCGCCATCACTCAAATGGATTCGGTTGTGCGACCGCGGCGCCTCAGCCGATCAGTACAGTTCCTCGGCGGCAAATATGCCGACGAGAACGCCCGTGAAGGCGATCACGAACGCCGGGGCGATCGCGGCCCTGCCGAACGAGAGCAACAGTGCGGTGACCGCGACGACGGCGATGATCCCGAGCAGGGCGATCACGGCGTCGAGCCGCCGACGGAGGGAGTCGTCCATGGGCGGTCGACGAGCCGGGATCAAGTAATAGGCGGCGGGACGAGCCGAGACGAGCGAGCGTGATCGCCGCCCGCTCCACCGCCCCGAGACCGACAGCGATCGCCGGCCGTTCCACCGCCCCGAGACCGACCGCGCCCGATAAGTGTCCCGACCACCAACCGGTTGGCATGCAACACCGCGAACTCGGTAACTCGGGCGTCGAGGTCTCGGAGGTCGGCTTCGGCGCGTGGGTCGTCGGCACCGACTGGTGGGGCGACCGCTCGGACGAACAGGCGGTCGGGATGGTCGAGGAGGCGCTCGACGCGGGCGTCACCTACGTCGACACCGGCGACGTGTACGGCCACGGCGACAGCGAGGAGATAATCGGGACGGCGATCGCCGGCCGCCGCGACGAGGTGACGCTGTCGACGAAGATCGGCTACGACTTCTACGACAACCCGCAGGCCGGTCACGGCGAGCTCCCGAAGGAGCTGAACCGTGAGTACCTCACCGAGGCGTTCGAGGCCTCGCTGGACCGCCTCGACACGGACTACGTCGACGTGCTCCAGCTCCACAACGCGAACGTCGACGAGGTGACCCCCGAGGTGCGCGACCTCCTCCGCGAGTGGAAGGCCGACGGGCGCGTCCGCGCGCTCGGCTGGGCGCTCGGCCCCTCGATCGGCTGGCTCGCCGAGGGCGACGCCGCCGTCGAGTACGAGGAGTTCGACGCGGTCCAGACCGTCTTCAACATGTTCGAGCAGGAGCCCGGTCGCCACTTCGTGGACACGATCCGCGAGAGCGGTTCGGACACCTCCGTCATCGCTCGCGTCCCGCACTCCTCCGGCCTGCTGAACGAACAGGTGACGCCCGACACCGTCCTCGAGGACGGCGACCACCGCTCGCACCGCCCGAAGGAGTGGTACGAGACCGGCTGGGAGAAGGTCGATGCGATCCGCTTCCTCGAAGACCCCGACGGCGTTGAGGGGACGCGCACGATGGCGCAGGCCGCGATCCGCTGGCTGCTCGCGCACGACGAGGTCGCCTCCGTCACCCCGACGTTCCGCGACGGCGCCGACATCGCCGAGTGGAGCGCCGCCGCCGACGTGCCGCCGATCTCCGACGCCGAGTACGAGCGGCTCGACGATCTGTACGCCCGCAACTTCGACATCGACCGCGACGACGGGATGGACGTCCTCCGCACCTCCGTCGACGGCGAAGACATCGAGGCCGCCGGCCTCGACAAGCGCGCCGCGTCGTACTGAGCGGCGACCCCGCGTTCGATCGACGCCGATCGACCCGGCCTCTTCGCCTCGAAACCGCCAGACAGCGCCTTGACACCGTCGCTCAGGACCACTTTCACTCCGGGGCGGCTCGGCCGCGCCGCTGGCGGGTGCGGAAACGGTGGCTCGGTCGAAACCCGTCATCACAAGGGGCTCAGTGGGGGTAACCGACTCGTCATCGCCACCACGGTGCGATCTACTCGCTCGCGGGTATAAACTGATCGCGACGGCCCCCGACGACCGGCGGCTGTGGTCGCGGCGACCGCTCGACCGGGCGCCCGGGCCTGCGACCCGTGAGGAGAGAGCGACCGAAGCGAGCGAGTAGGGCGGAGCGGAAACTGACATGATACTGAGCAACTGTTAATCTACATCCCGCCGTATTGGCGACTGGTGCTGTGCTGGCACAAGTCCCGCGCCGTGCGGGTCGCAGTAGCCCGGCCCCGAACGGTGGGTTCACCGACTCCGAAGGGCGTTCGGTAGGCGGGGCGCATAAAACGCCCCGTCGCGTCGCATGACGGCGAGGACCACATCGAAGCCCCACCCTCAACGAGCGAGCCCCCCCAACGAGCGAGCCTGTCAGCGCGAGCGAAGCAGGGTGAGGTCGGTTACTCGCCCCCGCTACAGACGAGGACCGGTCGTTCGGTGTCGAGGATGACGCTCTGCGTGACGCTGCCGAACAGGACCTTCCCGGTGGGGGTGCGCTTCCGCCCGGCGACGACGATCTGGTCGGCGTCGTACTCGTCGGCGACGTTGAGGATCGCTCGGGCCGCGTCACCGCCGTACCCCTCGGGCGTCACCTCGATCCCGGCGTCTTCGAGTCGCGACCGAGCGACCCGAACTGACTTTACCTGTTCGACGGTGCCCCCCTCCCTGTTCTCGCTGAAGGAGTGAACGAGGACCGCCGTCACGTCGTCCGTCTCCAGCGGCATCGACGCGATCGTCTCGGCTTGCGCGCTGGCCCGGTCCTCGTCCGCGTCGATACCCACGACAAAAGTGAACATGCGACAGTCGTTGCGGCACTCGCATTTGACTGTTTCGGCGGACCGGATCGCTCCGCGCGGTGCTCTCGAGCGCCGCGGCGACCGAAGGACTGCCCGCAGGCGAGTGAATCCATCCCTAATGATTATGTAGTACGTGGCTCTGGGTGGTAGGTAGATACTCATGACAAATGATAACACAGGGGATCCGACGAGGCTGTACCGGCGGCGCAACGTCCTGAAGAACGGTGCCGCCGGAGCGGCGACGCTGGCGCTCGCCGGATGTATCGGCGGCGGGGACGGCGGAGACAGCGGAAGCGGCAGCGGCGGCGGAGGGAGCGGGGGGATGCCCGATTCCGTTACGGTGCCCGGGATATACGACGAGAGCGGCGCGACTTCCGACGTGGGCCGGCCGACGGCCATCGGCTCTCGCGACACCATCACGTACATCAACGAGAACGACCTGTTCGACGTGAGCATTGACCATCCGAACAACGACTACGCCTACGAGGTGCCGCAGGCCCAGCAGTACTACCAGCAGTACACCTCGGAGTCGTCGCCGCCGCTGATCATCGGCTGGGGGACCGCCGACACCGAGGCGCTGGCGGGCACCGTCGCGGACGACGAGGTGGTGTACGTCTCCGCGTCCTACTCCGCGAACCTCGTCACCGAGGAGTTCCCGTACAACTTCTTCGGGAACCTCGATTACACCAGCCAGGCCCGCGCCCACCTGCGGTGGATCGCGGACAACGACCCCGAGGCGACGGTCGGGTTCATCTTCTCTAACACGGCGTTCGGGCGGTCGCCCGTCGAGGGCGGCAAGCAGTACGCCGAGGAGCTCGGGCTCGACGTGGCCTCGGACATCAACCTCCCGCTGACCGCCAACTCCGCGACCACGCAGCTCAGACAGGCCCGCGACCAGGAGATCGACTACCTCATCCACCAGAACACGTCCGCGCCGATGCGGGTGCTCTTGGAGGACCGACAGGACATCTACCCCGACCTGACGGTGTGCGGCCTGACCTACACCGTCGACGAGCGCGTGGTCCAGCAGTCGCCCGACATCTTCGAGGGCGTGCGATACGTCAACGCGTTCCGAACGTTCCAGGGCGCTCTCGACAGCGGCGGCCGGGGCGCGGAGATCATCGAGGCGAACTTCGAGCGCGAGGGGCGCAGCATGGACGACCCGGAGGTCGCCCAACTCAACTACGTGCGCGGCGTGATCCACGCGCTGCTCGCGCTGAAGGGCCTGCAGAACGCGGCCGAGGCCGGGAACGACGTCACGACCGGGCCGAACGTCAGACAGGGGATGTTCGGCATCGAGGACGACGACATGTTCGGCCTCGCCGAGCCGTTCAGCTACGCGGAGGACGACCGGCGCCCGACGATGAACGGGCGGCTGTTCGAGGTCACCGACGGCAGCCTGAGCTTCGACACCAGCGTCGAACTGCCCCGTCGCGACTCCTGGATCGGACTGTGATGGCGACCGACGAGCAAACGACCGCGGACGCGACGGCCGCGGCGGGCGACGGCGATCCACCGGTCGTCGAACTCGACAACGTCGAGATCGTCTACGACCGGCACTTCCTCGCCGTGCAGGGCGTCTCGATGTCGGCCAGCGAGGGCGACATCGTCGCGCTGCTCGGCCCGAACGGCGCCGGGAAATCGACGATACTGAAGATGATCAGCGGCATCGGGCGGAGCGAGCGCGGTGAGGTCACGCGGGGTCGCGTTTTCCTGCGCGGCGAGGACGTGACCAACTACGGCGCCAACGAGATGGTCGGCCGCGGCATCACGCACATCCTCGAAGGCAGGCGGGTGTTCGAGGACCTCACCGTCGAGGAGAACCTCCGGTGCGGGCTCTACCGCGAGGGCCGCCGGTTCCGGTTCGACGAGGACGACTACCAGATCGCCTTCGAGTACTTCCCGCAGTTGGAGGACATCTTAGACCTCAAGGCGGGCTACGCCAGCGGCGGGCAACAGCAGATGCTCGTCATCGCGCGAGCGCTCATCCACCGGCCGAACCTGCTCCTGTTGGACGAGCCGTCGCTCGGCCTCGCGCCGAAACTTGTCAGGGACATCTTCGAGACGCTCGTGGAGATCAACAGGAAAGAGGACATCACGATGCTCATCGCCGACCAGAACGCCAAGCGCACCCTGGAGATCGCCGACTACGGCTACGTCATGGAGAACGGGCAGATAGAGCTTCACGACCCGGCCGACGATCTCGTCCAGCGCGAGGAGATCAAGGAGTTCTACCTCGGCACGTCCAGCGAGGACTCCCGCTACACCGACATCAGGCACTACAAGATCCGCAAGAGGTGGACCTGATGAGCGCCGATCAGGAGGCCGAGACGCGGGCGGCGGCGCTCAGAGGCGGGACTCACGTTTCTCCCGAGGACGCCGCGATCGGCTGCCGGAACGTGACCAAGACGTTCGGTTCGATCACCGCCGTCGACGACGTGGACCTCGGTGTCGCCGACGGCGAGTGGGTGTCCATCGTCGGTCCGAACGGGGCCGGGAAGACCACGCTGTTGAACATCCTCAACGGTTTCTACACGCCCGACGCCGGGAGCGAGGTGTTCCTGAACGGCGAGGAGGTCAGCGGCAGGCCGGAACACTACCGCGCGCGCCACGGCATCGGGCGGACGTTCCAGGGCTTGGAGCTGTTCGAGAGCGAGGACGTCTTAGAGAACGTGATGACAACCCGGGCCGTCGCCGAGCGCCCGAACGTACTCTCGGCGATGCTGTACTACGGGACCGGCCGGAAGACGGAGGCCGAGAACATGCGGTTCGTCGAGGAGATACTCGACTACCTCGAGCTCTGGGAACACCGCCACACGACGGTGTCGACGCTGCCGCTCGGCGTCCAGCGGCGCGTGGACCTCGCCCGCTCGCTCGCGCTCGAACCGGACGTGCTCCTGCTCGACGAGGCGATGAGCGGGCTCACCTTCGACGAGAAGTACGACATGATCCGCTTCCTGACCGACCTCCACGAGGAGGAGGGGCTGACGCTCGTGATGATCGAGCACGACCTCGAAGTCGTCACCGCCGTCTCCGAGCGGATGATCGTCATGCAGAAGGGCGGCGTCATCGCCCGCGGGCCGCCCGAGGAGGTGACGAACGACCCCGAGGTCGCCCGCGTCTACACGGGGGTCGAGTAGATGGCGGCCGACAACGCCGAGAGCGAGGGCGTCGCGTCGGGCGACTCCGACGACTCGGGGCTCTCCGTCGAGCGCGTCCTGACCGCGCCGGAGGGCGAGTCGGTTCCCATCGTCTCCGACCGGGCGCTCCCCGAGATCCTCATCGACCACGCCGCCGAGCATCCTGACGACATCGCCCTGCGCTGGAAGCGGTACGGAGTCTGGCAGGAGTTCACCTGGGAGGAGTACTACGACCGGGTGGAGCGGTTCGCGCTCGGCTTAGAGGAGTACGGGTTCGGCGACGAGGACGTGCTGTTCACCATCGGCTACAACCGCCCGCACCAGCTGTGGGCGTGGATCGCCGCGCAGTCCCTCGGCGGGATGGCGGCCCCGAACTACGAGGACATGCTGCCCGAGGACATCGAGAAGCAGCTCCGACTGCTCGAGCCCGAGGTGGTGTACGCGGAAGACCAAGAGATGGTGGACAAGCTCCTCCTCGTCTCGGGCGACGTGCCGTCGCTGTCGACCATCATCTACCGGGACGACAAGGGGATGTTCCGGTACGAGAACGGCGAGAAGACCGAGCCGGGCGACCCGGAGATCGTCGCCTACGAGGACGTCGAGGAGCGCGGCCGCGAGCGCCGCGAGTCCGGGGCCGTGAGCGACGACTACCTCGCGTCCGAGATCCAGGCCGTGCCCGCGGAGGCGACCGCGATGCTCGCGCCCACGTCGGGGACGACGGGGATGCCGAAACGCGTCCGGCTCTCGCATTTCAACCTCGTGAACCTCGCCAACGCCGCCATCGACATCGACCCGCTGCCGAAGGAGTCGGACTACTTCTCCTACCTCCCGATGGCGTGGGTGGGCGAGCAGATGATCCTGCTCGCGGCCGCGTTCGTCGCCGGCTGGACCGCGAACTTCCCCGAACAGCCCGAAACGGAAGAGGAGGACCTCCGCGAGATCGGCCCGGAGATCATCTTCTCGTCGCCGAAGCGGTACGAGGCGTGGGTCGCGGATATCAAGGCGAAGGTCGAGAACACCACCCGGTTCAAGCGCTGGGTGTACGAGAAGGCGACGAGCATCGGCGAGAAGTACGCCGAGTACGTCATCGGCGACAGGAACGACGAGGAGCCGCCGGCGTGGCTGCGCGGCGCCCACTGGCTGTCGTACTGGGTGGCGTACCGCCCGATACTCGACAAGATCGGGCTGAAGCGCGCGAAGAACGTCTACACCGGCGGGGGCCCGCTCGGGGAGGACCACTTCGAGTACTACCACGCGATGGGCGTCCCGCTCAAGCAGATCTGGGGGCAGTCCGAGGTGTGCGGCTTCGTGACGATGCACCGCGACGACGATGTCCAGGTCGAGACGGTCGGCGAGGTGTTCCCGAACGTCGAGGTGGGCATCACGCCGGGCGGTGAACTCCTCGTCCGCGGCCCGGTCGTCACCTCCGGCTACTACGGGATGCCGGAGAAGACGGAGTCGGCGTTCGAGGACGGCTGGCTCCACACCGACGACTTCGGCGCGCTCACCGACGACGACCACGTGCGGATCTTCGACCGGATGGACGACGTGTTGGAGATGAGCGACGGCACCGCCGTCGCGCCGATCAGCGTCGAGACGAAGCTGAAGTTCAACCCCTACGTGAAGGAGGCGATGGTCGTCGGCGACGACCGCGCCGAGCTCACCGCGGTGCTGAACATCCGGTACGACAACGTCGCGGAGTGGGCCGACCAGCGAGACATCCAGTACGCGGGGTACAGCGACCTGACGCGGAAGGAACCGGTCTTAGAGCTGCTTCGCGGAGTGGTCGCCGAGACCAACGAGGACCTCGACAACCCGATCCGGCGGTTCGTGCTCCTGTTCAAGGAGTTCGACGCCGACGACGGGGAGCTCACCCGCACCGGGAAGCTCCGCCGCGAGGTCGTCGTGGACCGGTACGGCGACCTCGTGACCGCCCTGTACGACGGCAGCACCGAGATAGCAATGGAGCTCACGATCACGTACCAAGACGGCAGAGAGTCCGATGAACGCGGCGTCATGCGCATCGTCGACGTGGACCAACCGGTCCTCGACGACGACCGCGAACTGGAGGTGAGCTAGATGGTCGACTGGGTCACGTTCATCGACATCTCGCTGAGCGGACTCGGACTGGGCGCGCTGTACGCGCTCGTGGCGATGGGCTTCTCGCTCATCTACAAGGTGACCGGCGTCCTGAACTTCGCGCAGGGCCAGATCGCGATGATCGGCGCGTACGGGGTCGTGGTCTTCGGCACGGCCACCGTGCTCCCGGCGGCGATCCCCGCGTGGGCCGCGGTGCTCGTGACGGTCCTGCTCGGCCTCGTGCTCGGGCTGGCGCTCGAACGCGTCGTGTTCCGCCAGTTCATCGGCGAACCGGTGCTGTCAGTCATCATCGTGACGCTGGCGCTCGGCAGCATCCTCGAGGGCGTCGTCTTCTTCCTGTACGGCCAGAACGCGCAGGCGTACCCGTCGGCGCTGACGTTCGGCGGCCAGCTCAGCCTCCCGCTGGGCACCTCGATACAGGCGGCGTACGCCATCGCCGTCGCCATCGCGCTCGTCGTCGTCGCCGTGCTGATGCTGTTCTTCCGCGAGACCGTCACCGGGTCGATCCTCCGGGCGTCGGCCAGCGACGAGCAGGCGGCGATGGTGCTCGGCGTCTCGATCGAGCGCACCATCGCGCTCGCGTGGACGCTCTCGATCGCCATCACCGCCATCGGCGGCATCCTGCTCGCGACCTCTAGCGGCGGGGCGGCGGTCTCCATCGAGAACACGGGGATCATCATCTTCGCCGCCGTCGTGTTGGGCGGCCTCGACAGCATCCCCGGGGCGTTCATCGGCTCGATCGTCGTGGGCGTCCTCCAGGAACTCGGCTCGTACTACCTCGTGGGCGGCACGGCGGTGTACGTCCCGTTCACGGACGTTCAGGCCAACTTCGGCGCGGGGTTCGGGGAGATACTCCCCCTCATCCTCCTGCTCGTCGTCATCCTGGTGAAGCCGTACGGCCTGTTTGGCACCGAGCGGATAGAGAGGCTCTGACCATGAACGGACACAGTTCGCGCGCCACGCGGCGCTCCGGCGGCGTACCGACGACTCGAACGGCTGCGGCCGAAGGGGGGTGGTCGCATGCCCTGCGGTGAGTACTTCACCGACTACGAGTCGCGGATGGGCCTCGTCCGGTGGCGGACGCAGAAGATCGCGCTCGCCCTGGGGCTGCCGATCCCCTTCATCGCGCCGTTCCTGCTCGGCGGCGGGACCGTGACGCTGCTGACGCAGGCGTACATCTTCGCCATCGCGGTGTTGGGGCTCAACGTCATCCTCGGCTACGCGGGCGAGATCGTGCTCGCGCAGGGCGCGTTCATGGCCATCGGCGCGTACAGCACGAGCAGGCTGCTCGCCGTCGGCGCGGGGCTGTTTCCGGCGCTCGCCGTCGGCGGCCTGATCTCCGCGCTGGTCGCGGTCGGCTTCGGCCTCCCGTCGTTCCGGGTCAAGGGGTTCTACATCGCCATCTCGACGCTGGCGCTCCAGTTCATCGCCGAGGAGTGGTTCTTCGTGAACCCGCAGCTCGCGTTCATCCACGGCGGAACGACCCAGTCGGTGCCCTCGAACGTGGGCCTCGTCGGCCCGGTCGGCGCCCTCGGCACGACCATCGACAAGTACCTGCTCGCGCTGGTGCTGTTGTTAGTGTTCGCGCTGCTGTCGCTGAACCTCTCGCGGACCGGGATCGGAAAGACGTTCCGCGCCATCCACGAGAACGACCTCTCCGCGTCCGTCCTCGGTGTCAACGTGTTCAAGAACAAGCTGCTCGCGTTCGCCATCGGCGGGTTCATGATCGGTGTCGCGGGCGGGCTGTTCGGGTTCCAGATCGGCTTCATCAACGCGGAGTACTTCACCCTCGGGCTCACGCTCGAACACTACGTCATGCTGCTGTTCGGCGGCCTCGGGCGCGTGTGGGGGGCGCTGCTCGGCGTCGGCGTCGTCACGCTCGTGCAGGACTACCTCAACGACGGGCTGAACTACCTCGCCGACCTCACGGCAACCAACGCGACCGCCCTGCTGCCGGTGTTCTTCGGTTCGATCATCATCGTCGTGCTCGCCGTCGAGCCGAAGGGGGTGTTGGCCGGGCTGGGCAAGATCAAGGAGTACCTGCGCACGTGGCCGTTCGCGTACTGAGCGCGACGGCCCGCGCGCCGCGATACGGTCGCGTCGCTCCCGTCTGACCTGACGCGATCCGTCTGATCTGACGCGGTCGACTTCGACGCCGCGCCCGTGACGGAGATTTATGTGCCAGTTTTTCGTGTGTTAACGCGATGTACGACGACAGCACACTGGCTGCGGTCGGGGAGCAGTTGGAGCGGGTCGCCGACCGCGACTTCTACGCCGAGAAGTTCGCGGACGCGGGCGTCGACCCGACGGCGGTTGACTCGTGGGCCGACTTCCGGTCGCTCCCGTTCACCACGGCGGGGGAGCTTGAGGCCGACTTCGAGGCCGCGCCGCCGAGCGGGTCGCTGTACGACGGCGCAGCCATGGTCACGTTCTCGCCGATGGGCGAGCAGCTGCGACCGGTGTTCGACACGGCCGACGACCTCGAGGCCCAGGCCGCCGCCAACGCGGACGTGCTCGAACGCGCCGGCGTCGAGCCCGGCGACCGCGTCGTCAACACGTTCGGTTACGAGCTGTTCGGCACCGGGTACGTGCTCCATCGGGCGCTCGAACGCCTCGGCGCGGAGGTGTTCCCGCTCGGCCCCGGCGACTCCGAGCAGGCCGCCGCCACCATCGAGGCGTACGACGTGGACGCCGTCGTGGGCAACCCGAGCTTCGCGCTGAAGATCGGCGCCGAGGGCGGCTCGGTCGACACGTTCGTCGGCGCGGGCGAGCCGTTCACGTCGATCCCCGGCCGCCGCGAGGCGGTCAAGGACGCGCTCGACGCCTCGACCGCGGTGGACTACTTCGGTACGCGGCACATCATGCCCGTCGCGGCCGAGACCGCGGCCGAGGACGGCCTCCGCGTCGTCGACGACTACGCGGTGGTGGAGGTCGTCGACCCGGACACCGGCGAGGTGCTGGACGCCGGCAAGCGTGGGGAGGTCGTCGTGACGCACCTCAGGAAAGCGGGGGTTCCCCTTGTGCGCTACCGGACCGGCGACCTCGCCGAACTCGCGGTCCGGGACGGGACGGTCGTGCTGCCCGACGGCGTCATCGGCCGCACGGACGAGCGGCTGAAGGTCAAGGGCGTGAAGGTGTACCCGGAGAGCATCGAGACGGTGCTCGCCGGCTTCGACGGACTGACCGGAGAGTACCGCGTCGAAGTGTCCCAGCCCGAGACCACCGACCGCCTCGTCGTGATCTGCGAGGGCGAGGCCGACGCCGACGAACTGCGCGCGGCGCTCGGCGACCGCCTCATCGTGACCCCGGACGCCGTCGAACTGGTCGCCGACCTCGACGAGCCCGGCGTCGTGGACGAGCGGTACTAAGGGCCCGGCGAGCATCGGCGTCGCTCAGTCGCCGTCGAGGAGGCGGCATCGTCGCTCAGTCGCCGTCGAGGAAGCGGCGCGCGGTCCGAGAGAACATGTTCCGTTGCGCTTCGACCGGGAGATCCCGCGCAAGCAGGTGCTCTCGTTCCCGGGCGTACGGATACGGAATGTTCGGGTAGTCGGAGCCGTACATGACCGACTCCGAGAGCTCGATCAGCGTCTCGTCGGCGACCGTCGCCGGGTCGAACTCCATGTACGTCTCGGCCACGCTCGACATGGCGAAGGTGGTGTCGAGGAAGACGTTGCCGTTGTCGCGGGCGAGTTCGACGAACGCGTCCACCTCGTACGTCCCCATGTGCGCGGCGCACACCCGCACGTCCGGGTAGGAGGCGAGGAACGACTCGAAGCGCTCGACGCCGACGTGGGGGCTGTCCTCGAACATCGGCGCCGTCCCGGCGTGGAGCAGGACCGGCACGTCGCGGGCGGCGACGGCCTCGTAGGCGGGGTCGAGCCGCGGGTCGTCGGCCGCGAACCCCTGGACCGGCAACTGGAGCTTCAGGCCGCGGGCCCCGGCGTCGAGGGCGTCCGCGACGACGGTCCCCGGGTCGTCGTCGCCGGCGTGGACGTTGGCGAACGGGACCGCCATCTCGGAGTCCGCGGCAGCCTCGATCACCCACTCGTTGAGGTCGCCCGCCGTCCCCGGGCGCGAGGCGTACGGGAGCGCGACGTACCGCTCGACGCCGGCGGCGGTCAGTGCCGCTTCCATCCGGTCGCGGTCGGTCGGGTGGTCGAACGTCCAGCCCGCGGCCTCGCCCAGCGCCTCTCGGATGGCGGCCATCAGCCGCTCGGGCATCAGGTGGACGTGCGTGTCCACGACGCCGTCGACGGGGAACTCAGTCATCGGTGAGCTTGTAGACGCCCGTGCCGGTCGCGCAGACGGCGTCCCCGGACTCGACTTCGACGCTCGCCACGCCGATGTCGGCGCCGCGGCGGTCAACCGTTGCCGTCGCGTACAGCGGCTCCCGGCCGGCGGCCTCGAGGTAGTTCACGCGGAGGTCGATGGTGGGCGTGAACGCCTCGCGCCCGCCGACGAAAACGGCGGCGCCGGCGAGGTCAACGAGCGCGCTCACGACGCCCCCGTGGACCGCGCCGAGGTCGGGGTTGCCCACGAGTCCGGGATCGAACGGCAGCTTGACGCTGGCGCGCTCGGGTGTCACGGCGAGCACCTCCAGGTCGTGCCGACGGTGGAAGGGGACCTCGCCGTACAGCCGCTCCACGACCGCCGTCCGGTCTGCCTCTCCCGAACTCGGCGCCGGCCGGCGGTCACTGTCGCCGGCTCCCGGACCGGCGTCGCTCGGGTCGGGCATGCGTGTGCCAACGCACGGCACGCCCCCGCATAAATCAACCGCCCAGGTCGACGAGACCGTTCGAGACGTTGGAGAGCGGCGAAGCGATGGGTAGTCCGGGGGAACGGCTTTGTGGTCACGGCGCGCGCTTGGGGGTATGAACGAGGACGCGATGCGACGGTTCCCCGTGCCCGACTACGAGGATCTCCCCGAGGACCTCCGCGACCGCATCGACGAGGAGACGGAAGACACCGGATTCACGCCGAACGTGTTCTCGGCGTTCGCGTACAAGCCCAGCCACTTTCGGGCGTTCTTCGCGTACCACGACGCGCTCGTGTCCGACACGCCGCTGGCTCGGGAGGAGGTCGAGATGATCGTCGTCGCGGTGTCGGGCGCGAACGACTGCCTCTACTGCGTGGTCGGCCACGGCGCGCTCTGTCGGATCTACGCGGGCGCGCCGAAGCTCGCCGACCAGCTCGCCACGAACCACAGGCAGGCCGACGTCTCCGACCACCACATGGCGATGCTCGACTTCGCCGTCACGCTCACCGAGTCGCCCGAGGCCGTGACTGACGAGGACGTACAGCGGCTCCGAGACGCCGGCTTCTCCCCGGAGGAAGTGTGGGACATCGCCTCCGTGGCGGCTTTCTTCAACCTCTCCAACCGCATGGCGACCGTCGCGGACATGCGTCCGAACGACGAGTTCTACGCGATGGGGCGCAGCGACTGACCGCGCCCGCGCCGCCGACGCGCCGCCACCGCCGATGCGCCGCCACCGCCGACGCGCCGCCACCGCCGACGCGCCGCCACCGACGACGCACCGCCACCGCCGACGCGCCGCCACCGCCGACGCGCCGCCACCGCCGACGCGCCGCCACCGACGACGCGCCGCCACCGACGACGCACCGCCACCGACGAGGACGGCTCGCGACCGGTCCGGAACCCGTTTGAACCTCGGCGACCTCGAATCGGCCATGCGGGAAGTGACGTTCCGGATCCACCACGCGGGGGAGCCGGAGTGCGAGGTGAGCGCGCGCCACCCGGAGGTGCGGTACCGGTCCGTCTCTTCGATGACCGGCAGCGGGTCCGAGCGCAAGCGGATCGCCGAGCTCACCGGTCCGGCGGCGGAGATCGCGGCGTTCGTCGAGGACTTCCGCGAGTTCGACCTGATCGTGTCGGCCGAGCCGCTCGCGCCGATCGAGGGCGCCCACGCCTACGTCGCACTGACGATCGACGTCTCGGCCGCCGACTGGGACGGGATCGGCGAGCGGTTCTCGCGGCTGGGGATCCACTACCGGACGGGGACGACCATCTCCGGCGGCGTCGAGCGCTGGACGGCGTACCTGGAGGACGACGACGACCTCTCGGCGGTGATGCGCGAGCTCGAACGCGGCGGGAACGAGGTGGAACTGGCGCGGAACGTGGAGCTCGCGTCCATCGAGCGCTCGCCGCAGCTCCCCGCGTCCGGCCTCCTCGACGGGCTCACCGACAGGCAGCGCGAGGTCCTCGCCACCGCGATCGCCGCGGGCTACTACGACCACGGCGGCGGCGTGGGCGTCGAGGAGGTCGCCGCCGAACTCGGCCTCGGCTCGACGACCGTCTGGGAGCACCTCTCTCGCGCCGAGTCGTCGGTGATGAACGCGCTGTTCGATCGCTTCGCGGAGGGCGAGCCGGTCGACGCCGCGTACGGGGGAGACCGGACCGACTCGCCGTGAGCCGGACTGATCGCCCGCGAGCGGGGCCGGACCAACGCTTTTGTAGCTTCGGGACGGAGCGCCGCGTATGGACGAGGGAACGGTGACCGTGCCGGACGAGCAGTACGAGCGGCTCGCGGCCCTCGCCGCCGCCCGCGGCGTGAGCCCCGAGACGCAGTTAGCCCGGCTCATCGACGACGCGTACGCCGGCCTCGACGCGGACGGCGACGCCCCCGAGTCGCTCCCGCTCGGCGTCTGCGACGGTTCCGACGAGGAGTGAGCCGAGCGGCGAGCTGACGAGCCGTCCGCGAGCCGCCGCGCCGGACTCGGGGCCGGCGCCCCGCCCCGCCGGCCCCCTCGCGGCCACGCCGAGAGGCGCTCGCCGAGGACCGACGAGACGCTCACGACAGGTTAAGAAACGATCCGCCCGGAGGGGGTCGGGACCTCTCTACGACCGCTACCGTGTTTCGAGACGATATCGAGCGGGTCCTTCGAGACCGTCAGCAGCGCGACGGCTACCTCTTCCCGGCGTACGAGGACTACTGCTTCGGGAACGTCCCGGACACCGTCCGATCGGTGCTCGACGCCGGCGGCCGCCGCGCCCTCCCGAGCGACGTGTTCGACGGCGTCGAGACGGACGTGGACACGGTCGTCCTCCTCCTCGTCGACGGGTTCGGCCTCGACGGCTGGAAGCGCCACCGTCCACGGTGTGGCCTCCTCGACCGGCTCACCGAGGCGGGAACGGTGACCCCGCTCACCTCGGTCTACCCGTCCGAGACCGCGGCGGCGATCACCACGCTCGAGACGGGGCGACTCCCGTGCGAACACGGGTGCGTCGGGTGGAACATCTACGACCCCCGGTTGGACACGGCCTTCCTGCCGCTCGGGGGGGGGATGTGAAATCGGGCGCGGCGGCGGAGCGAGTCCCCGAGGGGTCGGTCGTCGGATGCGAGTCGCTCTACGCTCGGATGCGCGACGCGGGGGTCGACTGTCACCGCCTCCAGCCGTTCGACGCCGGCGGCGAGGACGTGACCCAGCACGTCTACGACGGCCTCGGTTCGTTCGGCGAGCGCCTGTCGGCGGCGGTCGCGGCGAGCGGCGACCCCGGATACGTCTACGCGTACGTGCCGCACGTCGACCACGTCTCCCACGCCGAAGGCACCGACGGCCGGGCGTACGGCGAGACGGTGGCGACCGTCTGCGAGCAGGTTACCGCCGCTCTGCGGCGGGTCGATCGGCGGACCGCGGAGCGGACGCTGCTGCTCGTGACGGCCGACCACGGCCACGTGAACACGGACCCCGACGCCAATCTCGACCTCTCGGCGAACGAGGCGGTGACGGGGAACCTCCGACGGCACGCCGACGGCACGCCGGTCAAGATGTCCGGCAGCCCCCGCAACGTTCACCTCCACCTGCGACCGGGAACGGTCCCGGACGCGCGGCGAGCGCTCTCGGACCACGACGCGCGGACGTTCACCCGGCGGGAGGCGATCGACCGCGACCTCTTCGGCGACCGCCCGGTCTCAGACCGGTTCCGACGGCGCTGCGGCGACCTGATCGTCACGCACCGCGACTCGGGAGTGTGGTTCGGCGACGTCGAGCCGGAGAAACTGTCGTACGTCGGGATGCACGGCGGGCTCAACCCGGCGGAGATGCTGGTCCCGTTCGCGGCGGCCCGCGCCTCGGCGCTCGACTGACGCGGCGCGCGGTCCGGACTCGACGCCGGCCTCTGCCGGGTGTCTTTCGTCGACCTCCCGGGCTTACCCGTCGTAGGGCCACCGCCCGCCCGTCTTCAGCTCCTCGACGTACCCCTCGTCGATGGCGTCGCGGATCGACTCCCGCGATCGGTGGTCCGCCGCCACGTCACCCGTCGCGAACCGGTAGACGGCCGCGGTCACGAGCGTCGCCACCTCGCGGAGGTCGCGGGAGTCGAGCTTGTCGAGGGTGTCGGCGTGAGTGTGGCCCCAGCCGCGCCCTGACTGGTCGCTCGTCGTCGACGCCATCACGGCCGGGATTCCCTCCTGAACGAACGCCCACTGGTCGCCGTGGGGCGAGATCGTCTCGCCGGTCGTCAGGGGGGCATCGAACGCGTCCGCGACCGCCTCGAACGGCTCGCGCATCCCGTCGAACCCGTTCGTCCCCACGCGGAGGTTCCGCGAGCTACACGCGCCGTCGAGGTTCACCACGCAGGCGATATCCTCCTTCGGGGTCGTCTCCGCCGAGTGGTATGCCCCCCACAGCCCGATCTCCTCCGAGCCGAAGGTGACGAGGCGCACCCGCGTGTCGAGGTCGCCCTCGACCGTCGCGAGCAGGCGACCGACCTCCGCGACGAGCGCCGACCCCGCGCCGTTGTCGTTGGCGCCGTCGCTCACGTCGTGGGCGTCGACGTGGGCGGTGAGGTACACCGCCTCCTCGGTGTCCGGGCCGACCTCCGCGACCGCGTTCACCGAGGTCGTCGGCTCGTTGCGGCAGTCGACGTCGAGCGAGACGGTCGGGCGGTCGGCTCCCGAGCCGCGGCCGCTTCCGCCGTCGCCGTCCGCGGCCGTCTCGGCGAGCCGCGAGAGCCGGTCGCCGACCTCCTTCGAGACGCCGACGGCGGGGATCGGCCCCGGTCGGTTGTGGTACCCGATCTCGCCGGTGGGCGGGAGCGCCCCCTCGATGTGGTTCCGGAAGACGAACCCGACCGCGCCGCGTTCCGCCGCCGCGACGTACTTCTCCATCCGGTGGATCCACCGGTCGTGGCTCTCCGGCGTGCGAGAGGAGGCCATCGCGACCGCGCCGTCCAGCGCCTCGCCCGCGGCCGCGAACTCCTCGTCGGTGCCGTCGCCGACGTCGACGAGGGGGGCCGTCACCTCGCCGCTCGGGGTCCCGGGCAGCGCGATCACCTCGTGGGAGTTCCCGTGGTGCCGCTCCACCGCGCCCGACACCGACAGCGAGGAGTCGCCGCGCCACCAGCCGGGGATCTCGAACTCGTCGAGCCCGGCGTTCCGCAGGCCGGCCGCCTCGAACGCCTCGACGACGCGCTCCGCGCCGCGCCGCTCCCCGGTCGATCCCGCCATCCGGTTCCCGATGTCGGTCAGGTCCGTGAGGAGGCTCCACCCGAAGTCGCTCGTCCGCGCGTCGCCCACGACGCGGTCCGGTAGCTCGGTCATACGGTTCGGTAGTGCCCCGAGCGAAAAGGGGTTGCGGGAGTCGCGGATCGCCTCGTCTGGCTTCGCGAGGCCGTACCGGTTCACTTCCACTCCTCGGCGTCCTCGGCGGCCTGCATCTCTCCTTTAGCTCGTCTCGGCGCCCGCCGAACCGTCAGCGCGATCACGACGACGTAGAACCCGCCGACGAGCGCGAGCACGAGCGCGCCGGGGATCGGCCCAACCGACGCCGTTGCGACGACGCCGTTTCCGGCGGCGGTGAACACCGTGAGCCGCACGACCCACGCGGCGACGAGGACGGAGACGAGCGGCGCGTACACCCGTCGGAGACGCCGCGAGACCGCCTCGACGGCCGGCATCTTGATCGTCGGCTCGCGGAGGTCCTCGCTCAGCAGCGCCCGCCAGTTCGACTGCTCGACGCCCTCCGGATCGAGGGCGTTCGCGAACACGTTCTCCTCCAGCAGCCGGACGCGGGACCGCCACACGTCGAAGGTGCGGTACCGACGCGTCTCGATGCCGAGGAAGACGCTGAGCATGACGAGCCCGATGAGCAGCACGTAGTGCGGCCGCGACGCGCTCGAGAAGGTCCACGTGAGCAGGGACGCGGTCACCACGACCGCCCAGTTGGTCGTGCGGTCGATGCGGGTCCGCCACGAGCTCGTCCGTCCGAGCTCGCCGCGGTATGCGTGGCCCATCAGCGAGAGGAAATCGGACCGGTCGCCGGCGGCCTCGGCGGCGACCTCGCGCTCCTCCCGAGACTCGGGGTCGAAGTCCTCCGACGGTTCGGACATACCGACCCGTACCGAGGCGGGGCAGGTAAAAGCGAGGCGAGACTCAGGCGGGGTCCGCCGCGGTCACCTCGACGTCGACCTCGTCGGGGTCGACGCCGATCCGCGCGAACTGCGTCCGGACGTGGTCGCGGGCCGCCTCGACCGCTTGGTCGCGCGTGTCGAACCCGCGGGGCATCGGCTCCTCGAAGGCGACGCGGATCTCCTCGCCGTCGACGACGAGCGGGGAGCCGCCGCTCTCGACCTCGTAGAAGGAGTCGCACACCCACACGTACGGCGCGTCCTCGTCGGGCGCGCCCTTGTACGCCGGCGGCTCTTCGCCGCGCTCGAACACCGTACCGGTGAGGTCCGTCCCGCCTCCGCTGCCGCGAACGAGTATCATGGCACGGGTACGGGGTCGAGCGGGATAAGGGCGCCGCGGGAGGGGTTCCCGTGCGTCCCGGCGGGAGGGCAAACGCTTTCGGCCCAGCGGTCGGTGGATACGCCATGACGCTGGAGGATTTCACCGAGTTCACCGGAGACGGTGACGGCGACGGCGGCGCGCCGAGCGAGGCCGACGGCGGAGGCGACTCCACGGCCGACGGCGGGGTTGCCTCGGCGGCCGACGGCGGGAGTGCGGCCGATGCGGGGGGTGATTCGGCGACCGAAGCCGGGACCGCTGACGCGCGCGGCGACGCGGAAGACGAGGCGTTCGCCGCCTACGACGCGACGCCGGCCGGCAGCGACGCGGGGCTCGGCGTCGTGTCGGTCTCTCAGGGGCTCCGCGTGGCCGAGGAGGAAGACGAGACGTCGCTGAAGGCGTTCGTCACGACCGGCAACCGCGAGTCGGTGCGGCTCGGAAAGTACCTCCTGATCCCGTACCCGGACGGCGAGCGGCTGTTCTGTCGGATCACGGGACTGGAGTACGCGCAGGAGTTCCAGTCCGACGACGCGACCGAGATCCACGCCCGCCGGCAGATGCGCCGCGACGAGTTCGCCGAGCGCGACTACAAGTTCGTCGCCGACCTGGAGCCGATGTCCGTCGTCTACGGCGAGGGCGAGGGGATGAAACGCCGGATGACGGACCGCGTGCCGAAGCCGGGCGCGGTCGTCGAGGAGGCCGACGACGACGCCGAGATCAAGACGGGGCTGAAGATCCCCGACGACGGCGTCTTCCTCGGCCACCTCTCCGTCGGGGGCGAGAAGGTCCGCACCGCGGCGGAGCCCCCGACGGTCGACTACCGCGTCAAGGACGACTACGGCGACGGCGACCCGCTCGCGTTCCGGCACACGCTCGTCGCCGGCGGCACCGGTTCCGGGAAGACCCACGCCTCGAAGAACGTCCTCCGCCAGTACCTCAACTCCGACCGAACCTACCCGATGGGCGACGGCCGCGAATCGCGAATGGCAGTCGTCCAGTTCGACCCGCAGGACGAGTACGCGCAGATGCACGACGACAACCCCGACCTCGACGACGCGTTCGCGCGCCGGCTGGAACGCGAGGGGATCGCCCACGGGGGCCACGACGACACCGTCGCCCTCGTGCCCCGCGTCGCGAACGCGACGTACCCCGGCGAGGGGCACCGCGCCGAGCGCGTCGAGTTCACGATCCCCTTCTCGCTGGCGAAGGACATGCCGTGGCTGGTCGCCGGCTCCGGGCTCAACGACAACCAGTACCCCGCGCTGTTGACCCTCATCAACCGGTTCTTCGACAACTACGGCGACGCGGGCACCTACAGCGAGTTCCTCTCGTACCTCGACGACCCGGCGCTCAAAGAGGAGCTCCACGAGAGCGGTCGGATCCACGAGGCGACGTTCGACGCGGTCAAACGGCGGGTCCGCGGGGTCCCGAGCGGGATCTTCGATCAGGACGCGAAGCCGATCACGGAGCTGGACCACACCCTCGTGCGCCCCGGCGGGCTCTCGGTCGTCCCAACCTACCACCTGCCGACCTCCCGGCAGAAGGAGATCGTTGTCCTCGCGGTCGCGGGGCTGCTCGTCGACGACAAGCTCTCGAACGACCCGGAGAGCGACCGGATCAAGGAGACGCCGCTCCTCGTCGGGATGGACGAGGCGCACAACTTCCTCGCCGACGCCGACAACGTCCAGGCCCAGAAGGTGGTCCAGAAGTTCACGGAGGCCGCGAAGCAGGGCCGCAAGGAGCGGCTGGGCCTGTTCCTGATCACGCAGGACCCCCAGGACGTGGCCGAGTCGGTGTTCAAGCAGGTGAACACGAAGATCGTCTTGAACCTCGGCGACGAGGACGCGATCTCCAGCGTCAACATCCCGTCGAACCTCGCCGGCAAGGTGCCGTACATGGAGAAGGGGCAGATGGTCGTCTACTCGCCGGACAACTCCGAGCCCGTCGAGCTGATCGGCCTCTCGGAGTGCGTGACGCGGCACGACTGAGACGAGCGCCGCGCGGCCGGCGAGCGCTCCGCGACCGACTGCCCCGCCGCCCGGTCCCGGCCTACGGCCTCGCGGTGAATTGTCGCCGACTCGAACTCATCGCCGCCCTTTTTGTCCGGAGCAGTCGAACCGCCGCGTATGAGCAAGCGCATCCTCGTCGCGGTGGACGGGTCGGAAGAGGCGGCCGAGGCGCTGCGGTTCGCGGCCGACGAGTGGCCGGACGCCGACCTCACGGCCCTTCACGTGATCAACCCCGCCGACTCGGCGACGGGCGCCGACGGCGGGTTCCCGGGCGCGTCCGACCAGTGGTACGAGAGCGCCAAGCAGCGCGGCGAACGGGTCCTCGCCGAAGTGTCGGAGATAGTCGACCGGGATGTCGAGACGCGGCTGGAGGTCGGCCGCCCGACGAAGACGATCCTCGGCGTCGCGGGCGGCGAGAAGCCGGTCGGCGAAGACGGCGAGGACGGCGAGCCGTTCGACCACCTCGTGCTGGCGAGCCGGGGCCGGACCGGCCTCTCGCGGGTCCTCCTCGGCAGCGTCGCTGAGGGCGTGGTGCGCCGCGCCGAGGTGCCCGTCACGGTCGTCCGCTGAGCGCGCTCCGCTGACGAGGCGGTCCGGCTACCCCTCGGCGCGCTCGGCCGCGACCACCTCGCCGACCATCGACCACCCCTCCTCGTCGGGTCCGGAGCGGCCGAGCAGGATGTCCTCGTAGTCCTCGGAGCTGATCAGGCGGAACTCGGCGTCGGCGTCGCCGTCGGTTCGGACGCCCTCGCCGCGGAACTCCCGCTGGAAGAACTCCGTCGACGAGAACTCGAAGACGCCGGTCTCGCCGGAGTCGAGTTCGAGCCGAACCGGTCGGGGCTGGACGTTGTGGATCCGCTTCGCGATCGGGTTGAGATCCGGCATACCGACGTGTCGGTCCGGTCCGCTCATAAGTGGCCGCCTCCGCGGACGGCCCGAACCCGGACGGTGCGGAGGGCACGCACCCCGATGACGCGGACCGCGGTGTAACGGGTCGGAATCGAAAGCGGCGCCGGAAAGCGGAGAGCCGGAAAAAAGCGTTACTCGTCGAGGACGTCGTCGTACTCGCCGGCGTCGACGCGGTCGTCGAACGTCCTGGCGTCCTCGCCCTCGATGGTGACGCCGAGGGAGGCGCAGGTGCCGCCGACCTCCTTGGCGGCGGCCTTCGTGTCGTACGCGAGCAGGTCGCTCGACTTCTGCTCGGCGACCTTCTTCACCTGTTCGATCGACATGTCGGCGACGAAGTTCTCCTGCGGCTCGCCGGAGCCGGTGTCGAAGCCGGCCTCGTCCTTGATGAGCTCCGCCGTGGGCGGCACGCCGACCTCGATGGTGAAGGAGCCGTCGTCGTCGTACTCGACGGTGACGGGCACCTCCATGCCGTCGAAGGCAGCGGTCTCGTCGTTGATCTCCTCGACGACGTCCTGAACGTCCACCGGCGTCGGTCCGAGCTCGGGACCGAGCGGCGGGCCGGGGTTGGCCTGCCCACCGGGGACGAGCGCTTCGATAGTTCCAGCCATGTCCGTACGAACCCGACGCCGACTTTTAACGGTTGTTCTTTCGGGCAGGGGGCGATAGCGGTTCGCATACGGCGTCCCGACGCCCCGCCGGAAGGAGTTCCCGTCCCGCCGGTCGGGCGGCGACGAGCGCGGCTACGCGTCCGTCGCGACGGGGTCGTTCCCGCCGGCCTCGCCCGCGGCCTGCCCGGGCAGGAACGTCCCGGTCTCCCGTCGGACTCCGAAGAGGAGGACGACGCCGGCCAGCAGCGGGAGGACGGCGCAGGCGGCGTAGATCGGCGTGAAGCCGACCGCCTCGATGAGGGGGAGCGACACCATGGGGCCGAGCCCGCCCCCCACGTCGCCGAGGACGTTGTTCGTTCCCGAGGCGCGCCCCATGCGCTCGTCGGGGGTGAGGTCAGCGAGCAGCGCCATCATCGGGCCGCTCGTCCCGCCCTGTCCCGCGCCGATGAAAACGCAGGCGAGACCCAAGGAGAGGACCGAGCCGGCCCGCGCGAGCAGCAGGAACCCGACGAACGAGACGACGAGGAAGGTCAGGAGGATCGGCGTGCGGGAGTCGCGGGTGTCGGAGACGCGTCCGCCGACGAGCATGAAGAACGCCGCCGAGAGGACCGTTCCGGCCATGAACAGCCCGGAGGTGCCCTGCGGGGCGAGACCGAACAGCGAGATGTCGTTCGCGCCGAGGAACAAGACGAGCGTGGAGAACAGCGCGCCGATGTACGCGAACATCAGTCCGAAGTTGACCAGCCCGACCGTCAGCGCCGGGACGGCGGTGTCGATCTCCCACGGCCTGATCGAGTCGTCGGAGCGGTCGCCGGTGACGTGCGTCTCCGGGACGTACCGGTAGGCGACCGCGCTCGCGGTGAGCGCGAAGGCGGCGGCGACGGCGAAGGCGGCGACGTTGCCCGCGAGCGCGGAGACGACGCCGCCGAGGACGAGGCCGGCCGGGAACCCCATCGTGATCCCGCCGCGGACGATCCCCATGTTCGTCCCCCGCGAACCGCTGTCGGAGAGGTCGGCCGCAATGGTGTACGCCGTCGCGAACACCGCCGCGGAGCCGAGCCCCCAGAGGACCCGCGCGAGCAGGAACCACGTCTCGGGCGCGACGGCGACGCCGATCGGGGCGAACCACTGCTCGGGACCGACGACCAACGGGCCGACGGCGAACGCGGGGAGCGAGGCCGCGAGTGGACGGAGCGCCTCTGCGGGGGGCATCGCGAGCGCGACGACGTAGCCGAGCGTGGCGACCCCCTCGACGAACAGCCCGGCGACGAACGGCGTCCGGGTCCCGTACCGGTCGACGAGGGCGCCGGCGGGCGCGTTCGCGATGAGTCGAACCCACCGGTTCGCGGAGAGGATCGCGCCGACCATGAACGCGGAGATACCGAGGACTGCGCCGAGGTTGGGGAGGATCGGGAAGACGACGCCGCCGCCGAAGCCGACGAAGAACGTGCTCGCGATCACCGCGAGCAGCACCGGCGGCGGTCGCTCGAACCCGAAGCGGCTCATTCGCCGGGGTCCGTGGACCTGCCGGCCGCTCCGTCGTCGTCGACCGATTCGTCAGGGTCGGCGTCGCCCCGAAGCGCGTCGATCGACTCGTCGAGCGGCGGCAGTTCCACGCCCTCCGCGAGCAGCGGGCCGACGATCCGCCGGAGCGTCGCCTCTGCGACCTCGCGGGTGTAGCCGGCCGCGTCGTCGTCGCGCTCGGCGCCGGCGAGGGTGATCTGTCTGGTCCGGGCGCCGTCGAGGGTGGCCACGAGCAGCGCCGCCGTCTCCTCCGCGTCGACGTCGCGGAAGACGCCGGCATCGATCCCGTCCCCGAGGATGTCGGCGACGGTGCCCCGCAGCAGCCGGTCGCTGCGCGCCAGCTGCTCGCGGATCCGCTCGTTGAACGGTCCCTGCGTGCGCAGCTCCAACAGGGCGATGTGGAACGCCTCGCGGTCGGCCTCGTCGGGCGCGAAGACGAACCACCCGACGAACTGGACCAGCCGCTCGACGGGCGGGTCGTCGGCGCGGGCCGCGATCCGCTCCTCCGAGTCGGTGACGACGTAGTCGAGGAAGGCGACGAGCAGGTCCTCCTTCGTGTCGTAGTGGTAGTGGAGCAGCGACTTGCTCTTCGAACACTCGTCGGCGATGTCCTGCATCGTCAGGTCGGCGTACCCGTGAGCGCGGAGGGCGCTGTACACCCCGTCCATGATCTCCTCCGCCGCGCTCGGCGCGTCGCTCATTGACTGACTAGTCAGTCAACGAGCGGTAAATCCCTATCGGTCGGGGTCGGATCGGGCGTCTCGCCGTCGGCGCCGACCGGGCCTACCGCCCGCGGTGGCCCGCGATCCGGAGCGGCCGCTCGAAGGGTGAAAGCGGTCGAAAAGCCGATTCGCCTCGGGTGTCGTCGCCGACTTACAGACGGGTGACGTTCGACGCGCGCGGACCCTTGTCCGCCTCCTCGATGTCGAACTCGACTTCCTGACCCTCTTCGAGGTCCGGACCGCCGACGTCCTCCATGTGGAAGAACACGTCCTCGTCCGCGTCGTCAGTCGAAATGAAACCGTAGCCGCCAGTGTCGTTGAAGAAATCGACTTCGCCTTTCGCCATTGCGACCGAAAAAGTGGGAGTGGAACATAAAAGGCTTCCGTGACGGTGCGGTCCCTGAAACCCGGTCTCACGGGCCGGTCCGACGGCGTCGCGCCGCCGCGAGCCGGCTCTCGCGGAGCGTTCAAAAATCCGCCATTTCGGGTCGTTGCGTCCGTTTCGCGGGCGTTCGTCGCTCGCCGAGATCCGGGAGCGAGCCCCGCCGTGTTAGTAACTACTATACGACCCCGGTTCAGAACCGTTAGGTATGAGTCAGTCGTACAATCGAGGCCTCATCGAGGACTTCGGCCGTTGGCGGGAGTTCGAGGCGGGGATGTGGGCGTGGATCTTCCACAAGTTCACCGGATGGGTGCTCATCGGGTACCTGTTCACGCACATCGCCGTGTTGAGTACGGGGATTCCGGCGGCCGGCGCCAGCGAAGCCGCGATCGCCGCGGGCAACGACGTGTACACGCAGACGATCGTCTCGCTGGAGGGGCTGCTGCTCGTCCGCATCCTGGAGGTCGGCCTGCTGGCGGTCGCCGTCTTCCACATGCTCAACGGCACCCGGCTCCTCCTCACCGACCTCGGCATCGGGTTGGACGCACAGGACAAGAGCTTCTACGCGTCGCTGGTCCTCACCGGAGCGATCACCGTCGCGTCCGTGCCGACGTTCATCGCGGGGGCGTTCTGAGATGGCCGAGCGCTACTCCTCGTTCCAGTCGGGCGGCCGGATGTGGCTGCTCCAGCGGATCACGGCGGTGTTCCTGCTGGTCGTGTTGGCGTTCCACTTCTTCCTGCTCCACTTCGTCCACCACGCCGACGAGGTGTCGTTCCTCGCCAGCTCCGGCCGGATGGAGCAGCTGAGCTACTACTCGCTGATGATCCTCTTCCTCGTGACAGCGACGTTCCACGGGGTCAACGGCGTCTACAACGCGCTGGTCAACCAGGGGCTCACCGGCACGAAACGCACAGTGATCAAGTGGACGCTCGTCGCCGCGAGCGTCGTGCTGATCGCGCAGGGAATCCGCACCGCGAACGCGTGGGCGGGCATCGGACTCTACTGAACCGACAATGAGCACGCAAATTCCGAAGCAGACCGAGGAATCGACCGAGGCCGAAACCGAGACGGAGCCGGCCTCGAAGGGCGAGGAGCGCCGCGCCGAGAAGCGGCGCCGCGCGGCCGAGCGCCGCCAGCAGCGACAGGAGGAGGAAGCGGAGAAGGCGGCCGCCGACGAGAGCACGGTCGAGCTGAAGGTGTTCCGCTATGACCCGCAGGTCGAGGGGAAACAGGAGCCGCGGTTCGACACCTTCCACGTCCCGTTCACGAAGGGGATGACCGTCCTCGACGCGCTGATGTACGCGCGCGACACGTACGACTCCTCGCTCACGTTCCGCCACTCCTGCCGGCAGGCGGTGTGCGGCTCCGACGCGATGTTCGTCAACGGCGGCCAGAAGCTTGCCTGTAAGACGCAGATATCGGACCTCGAGGAGCCGGTCCGCGTCGAGCCGCTCCCCCACGCCGAGGTGACGAAGGACCTCGTTGTCGACATGGAGCACTTCTACGAGCAGATGGAGGCCGTCGAGCCGTACTTCCAGACGGACGAGTACCCGGACGGCGAGCTCGAAGAGCAGCGCCAGGACCGGGAGAACCGCGAGAAGATCAAGATGTCCACGCGCTGTATCTGGTGTGGCGCGTGTATGTCCTCGTGTAACGTCGCCGCGGGGGACAACGAGTACCTCGGGCCGGCCGCGATCAACAAGGCGTACCGGTTCGCGATGGACGAGCGCGAGGGCGAGGAGATGAAACAGAAGCGCTTAGAGATCATCGAGCAGGAGCACGGCGTCTGGCGGTGTCAGACGCAGTTCTCCTGTACGGAGGTGTGCCCGAAGGACATCCCCCTCACCGAGCACATCCAGGAGCTGAAGCGCGAGGCGGTCAAAAACAATCTGAAGTTCTGGTAATCCCGACAGACAGTATCAAGGGACTTCGGAACTTACGAAATTACATACCAACAATGCACGAACACGATGTCGTCGTCGTCGGGGCCGGCGGGGCAGGACTCCGGGCGGCGATCGCGGCACAGGAAGCGGGCGCGGACGTGGCGATGGTGTCGAAGCTCCATCCCGTCCGGTCGCACACGGGCGCGGCAGAGGGCGGGATCAACGCGGCGCTGCGCGACGCCGACTCCTGGCAGGACCACGCGTACGACACGATGAAGGGGTCCGACTACCTCGGCGACGCGCCCGCGGTCGAGGCGCTCTGTCAGGAGAGCCCCGAGGAGGTCATCCGCCTCGAACACTGGGGGATGCCGTTCTCCCGCGAGGACGACGGGCGCGTCTCGCAGCGACCGTTCGGCGGCCTGTCCTTCCCGCGCACGACGTACGCGGGCGCCGAGACCGGCCACCAGATGCTCCACACGATGTACGAGCAGGTGGTCAAACGCGGGATCACGGTGTACGACGAGTGGCACGTGATGGACCTGGCCGTCACCGACGAGGACGATCCCGCGGAGCGGACCTGCCACGGTGTCGTCGCGTACGACATCCAGAGCGGCGAGATAAGCGGCTTCCGCGCCGAGAACGGCGTCATCCTCGCGACCGGCGGGATGGGGCAGGTGTTCGACCACACCACCAACGCGGTGGCGAACACCGGCGACGGCGTCGCGATGGCGTACCGAGCCGGCGTCCCGATGGAGGACATGGAGTTCATCCAGTTCCACCCGACGACGCTGCCGTCGACCGGCGTCCTCATCTCCGAGGGCGTCCGCGGCGAGGGGGGAATCCTCTACAACAGCGAGGGCGAGCGGTTCATGTTCGAACACGGCTACGCGAACAACGACGGCGAGCTCGCCTCTCGCGACGTCGTCTCCCGCGCCGAGCTGACCGAGGTCAACGAGGGGCGCGGCATCGAGGACGAGTACGTTCACCTCGACATGCGCCACCTCGGCGAGGAGCGCATCCTCGACCGCCTGGAGAACATCCTCCACCTCGCGGAGGACTTCGAGGGCGCCGACGGGCTCACGGAGCCGATGCCGGTCAAGCCCGGTCAGCACTACGCGATGGGCGGCATCGAGACGAACGAGTTCGGCGAGACCGTCATCGACGGGCTGTACGCCGCCGGCGAGTGCGCCTGCGCCTCCGTCCACGGGGCGAACCGCCTCGGCGGTAACGCGCTGCCGGAGCTCATCGTCTTCGGCAAGCGCGCCGGCCGCCACGCCGCCGGCGAGGAGATGGGTGAGGCCGAGATCGAGACCGGCCGCTCGGGCGACTGGCAGCCCGCCGACTACGAGTTCGGTGTCGAGGTCGGCGAGACGAGCGGTTCGGGAACGGCTGCGGCCGACGGCGGCGCCGTGGCGACCGACGCCGAGAGCGTCCTCGGCGGCGCCGTCGACCGAGCGCAGGAGCGCGTCGACGAACTGCTCTCGCGGAAGGGCCGCAACCACGCCGAGATCCGCTCCGCCGTTCAGGAAACGATGACGGACAACGTCAACGTGTTCCGCGAGGAAGGCCGGCTTGAGGAGACGTTAGCCGACCTCCGCGAGGCCCGCGAGGCGTACAAGGACGTCGCGGTGTCGGACCCGTCCCGGACGTTCAACACCGACCTCATCCACACGATCGAGACGCGGAACATCTTGGACCTCGCGGAGGCGCTGACGATGGGCGCGCTCGCTCGCGAGGAGTTCCGGGGCGCCCACTGGCGCAAGGAGCACCAGGAGCGCAAAGACGAGGACTGGCTGAAGCACACGCTCGTCTCGTGGAACGACGGCGAGCCGGAACTGTGGTACAAGCCGGTCGTCCTCGAGGGCGAGAACAAGACGTACGAGCCGAAGAGCCGGTCGTACTGAACCGCCCGGGACGCTCGGTCGCCCGCGGCGGCGCGTCGCGGCTCCGACCTCTTGGGCCGGAGTTCGCCCGGTCCGGTCGCGGTCCCCGATCCGTCCGGCGGCGGCCCCGGATCGTTTCGCCCGATCGATCCGGATCGTTCACGGTTCCTTATCCGTCGACGGTCGAAACCGAGCGTCGATACGCGTCGATTCGCCGTTCGTCGATCGACGTTATCGGTCCGATTTAAGAGAAAAATAGTTTCAGGGCCGTTCTCAGACCAATTCACGCTGTTTCGACGAACGTTGAATAGGGGGTTTATTATCGTCGAACCCGTCATATCGGACAAGATGATCGAGACGGAGACCGCGTCCGCGGCGGCCCCCGCGCTGCCCCGGGAGCTCCAGTCGCCCCGCGCCAAGCTCGTGTACCTGTACCTGACCACGAACGGCGACGCCACGGTGTCCGAGATGGGCGAGTCGCTCGGGATGAAGAAGCTCTCCCTGTACAGCATCCTGAAGACCCTCCGCAGCGAGGGACTCGTCGACTGCGACGGCGACCGGTACGTCCCGAACTGAACGGGCCGCGCCACCGCCGCACGCTGCTTTTCACGCTCGTTCCGCACCGCCTCGTCCTCGTACGGCCCTCCCCGGCGGAGCGTTTAGGGACGCGGAGCCCACATAGCAACCGTGGACGCGAATCAGACGGATTTCGAGAACCCGTTCGCGATGGACGCCGACTGCGAGAACTGCGCCGAGCTGTGCGGCGCTCGCGACCGCGTCGTTCACGGCTACGGCGACGTCGGCGCGGAGTTCCTCGTCGTCGGGACCGGCCCCACGGAGGCCGCCGAGCGCAACGGCGTCCCCTTCACCGGCGCGGGCGGCGGCGAACGCGTCCAGTCGATCTTCGCCGACCTCGGGTTCGTCCGGTCGGCGCCGGACGCCGCGGAACCGGACGTACAAAACCTCTTCTTCACGAACCTCACGCGGTGTCGCCACCCCGACCGCGAGCCGACGGACCGGGAGGTCGACACCTGCGAGCCCTTCCTCAACGCGGAGATCCGGATGATAAACCCCCAGATCATCGTGCCGGTCGGCGACCGACCGCTCCGCGAGCTGGCGGTCGAGTACACGACTCGCCGACCCGACTCGTTCGACGTCGACGCGGAACACGCGACGACGATTCGCGGACGCGGGTTCGAGCTCGTGCCGATGAAAGAGCCGAGCGAGATGAGCGACGCCGAGGCGGACGCCTTCTGCGACCACATGCGCGAGAACGTCCTGAGCCGGGACTACCGGCAGACGAAGGGCCGACAGAGCCGCTGAGCGGTCGCGGTCTCTCCTGAGCGTCGCTCAGTCGTCGAGGTCGATGTCCTCGATGATTCCCTCCGTCGCGTCCTTGCTGTCCGCGCCGAACGCGCAGTCGACGATGATGTGCCCGCCGAGCGTCGTCGGCGAGATCACCTGGTCGGCGCCGGCGCGCCGGAGCTTGTCGACGTTCTCCCGCTGCGTCACCGCCGCGACGATGCGCACGTCGGGATTGAGCTGGCGGGCGGTGAGGATGGCCAGCGCGTCGTGCGCGTCGTCTTCGGTGGCGGCGACGACCGCCCGGGCCCCGTCGAGGTTCACGTGTTCGAGCGGGCCGACGTCGCTGGGATCCGCGGTGTACACCGGGATGTCGCGGTCAGCGAGCCGCCTCGCGGCGGTCTCGTCCGGCGTCACCACGGCGTACTCGACGCCGTCGCGGGCGTCGAGCTCTTCGAGTATCGGTTCCGTCAGGTCCCCGTAGCCGAGCACGAGGACGTGGTCGTCGAGGAGGTCGATCTGTCTGTCGGTCATCTTTCCGAGCGCCTTGGAGAGCTGCGCCTCGATGGCGGGCGTGAGGAGGACCCCGAGCGCCACCGCGAAGGCGGCGACGTTCACCACGAGCGAGGAGAGCGCGAACAGCTGCGCGATGTCGGAGGCGGGACCGGTCGCAGGGTGGACGTCGCCGTACCCCACCGTCGAGGCGGTGACGACGGTGAAGTAGAAGGCGTCGACGATCGTCTCGATGCCCTCGAACTGGTCTCTGAGGGCGTACGACCCGAGCGTCCCGTACGCGACCGCCCCCACGAGCGCCGCGCCCGCGGCCAACTGCGTCGGCGAGGGCCTGAAGTCCCGGTCGAACCGGCCCCGGTTGACCACGAGCGTCGGCACGGAGAGGAGCGACAGCGCCACGAGCGGGAACGACAGGACGGAGGCCTGCATCAGCCCCTGAAGGGCCGTCAGTGGCAGCAACACGGCCGTGGTGTACCACCCGATCCGGTAGCCGTTCCGGAGCGCGAACCCGCTCCCGAACATCGCGAAGCCGGTTATCGTCCCGGTGAACCCGACCGTCTGGCGGACGACCGGGAGCACGTACGGGGCGAGCGGCCCGTCGACGCCGAGCCCCCCGATCTGGGCTAGCCCGGCGAGGATCGACAGCACCGCGACCGCGAACGTCAGGAGGATCGACGCCCGAACGGTCACCCAGTCCCGGGTCAGCTCCATGTTCCCGGGTCGCCGAGACCGAACTTAAACCCCGCGAGGCCGCCGCGGAATCGATCCGACGGGCGCTCCGCGCGTCGCTCGCGCCGATACTGGTTTAACCGCGCCGCGGATTGGACGCCGTATGTCGCTGCCCGTCGAGATCGTCTTCGGCGTCTACCTCGGCGTCATCACCGGGATCGTTCCCGCGCTGGTGGCCGGGACCCTCGGCTTCGTGTTCAAGTACGTCACCGACGTGACGATCCCCGGGCTCGGAGTGGTCGTGCTGTCGCTCGCGATCGCCGGCGTCAACGGCGGCCTGCTCGCGCTCAACGACGAGACGATTCGGTCGTCGGAGCGCGCGCCAGCGATCCTCACGGCGATCGTCGTGGTGTTGATGATCTCGCTGTACGCCCACGCGCAGGGGGACCGCCTCGGCGCCAGCGCCCCCAAGCGGATCTCGCTCAAGCAGCTCCGCGACCGCACGCTCTCGACGGACGTGATCGAGCTCGTCGGCGGCCGCGGGCGCGTCTCCGTCGAGGTCGCCGGCGAGGTGACCGACATCGAGGGGTACCCGCCGCTGCCGGCGGACACGCGCGCCGCGATCCTCGACGGCGACTGGACGTTTCCGGCCGACCTCCCGCTCGCGGAGCTGGAAGACCGGTTCGCGGAGCGGCTCCACACCGAGTTCGACCTGGCCGACGTGTCGGTCCGGATCGACGAACAGGCGCGCGCGACGGTGTCGGCCGCCCCGCCGACCGGCGCGCTCTCGAAGCGGGTGCCCGCCGGGAAGCGCGCGGTGTCGGTGTCGGCGCTCGTGCCGACCGGGATCGCCCGCGGCGACGTCATTCGCGTGATAACGCCGGATATCGACGTCGAGGGCGCCGTCATCGCCGCGCAGTCGAGCGGGAAGCCGGAGCCGGGCGCCGGGGCGGCGTCGACTGTGGTTCCCCCCGCGGGCGACGACGCGGATTCGGAGGACTTCCGAACCGACGGCGGGGAGACGGACGCTCCCTCGCCCCCGGCGGCGACCGCGCCCACGACGACCGGGGGTGAGGGGCGGGTGACGCTCGCCGTCGACCGCTCCGAGGCGACGGATCTCCTCCGCGCCGACCGCGGGCGCGTGCTGGTGCTGTCGCGAGGCACCCGCCGCGAGTACGAGCTCACGGCCCTGCTCCGGCGGGCGGGGAAGCGGTTCCGCAAGGTCACCGTCGCCGCCGGCGGACCGTTGGACGGGCACACCATCGGCGAGGCCGAGGTCCGCGAAGCCTACGACGTGGCCGTCCTCGCGGCCCGTCACGACTCGTGGCGCGTCGCGCCCGACGGGACGCAGCCGCTGTCGGCGGGCGACGACCTGTTCGTCGTGGGGAGCCGCGACGCGCTCGACCGGTTTGCGGAGGTGGCCGCGTGAGCCCCGCGCTCGGTGCGGTCGCCGCCGTCGGCGTCTCCCTCGCCGCCGCTGATGTCCCCCTCGCCGCCGTCGAGGTCGGATTCGCGCGGCCGCGACAGGCGGCCGTCACGCTCGTCACGTTCGCGGTCGTCGCCGCCCTCCTGACCGGGGGCGCGGCGCTCTCCTACCGCTGGTACTTCCGAACGGCGATCCCCGAAGGGGTGACCGGGCTGCTGGGCGTCGCGGTCGTCGCGCTGTACCTCAACACGACCTCGCTGGGGTCGGTCGCGATCGGCGATAATCCGACCCTGTTGGCGCCCGAGAGCGTGTTCTTCAACCTCGTCTCGCTCGGCGTCGCAGTGGTGATGGCGCCCGTCGGCCGATACGCGGGCGACAGGCTCGCGGTCGACGTGTTCGCGCTCTCCGGCGCCAAGCAGCTCGACGGCGAACTCAGCGGGGTCGTGCGCGCTGTCGGGCGGTTCACGGCGGTGACGCTCCCACCGGCCGACGAGATCGGCGACATGGAGACGTACGACCCCGTCTCCCCGGAGAAGAAGGACGAGATCGCCGAGAAGACGCTGCTCTTCCCCCGGAAGCTCTCTCCGGAGTCGCTCCGCGAACGGCTCGTCACCCGGCTCAAAGACGAGTACGGCGTCGGCTACGTCGACGTCGACCTCGACGCGGACGGGTCGGTCGAGTACTTCGCGGTCGGCTCCCGCGCCGCCGGGCTCGGCCCGACGCTCGCGCCGGAGTCGGCGGCGGTGGCGGTGGCGGCCGACCCGCCGAACAACGCCACCGCCGGGGACACGGTCCAGCTGTGGCGCGACGACGCGGAGCCGGAGCGCGTCGCGACCGGCGAACTGCGGGGCGTCGCCGGCGACGCGGTCACCGTCGCGCTCGACGAGTCGGACGCCGAACGCCTGACCGACCAAGGCGGCTATCGGCTCGTGACGCTCCCCGCCGAGCCGCGGGCGGATCGCGAGTTCGCCTCGCTGCTGCGGAGCGCGGACGAGACGATGGCCTCGGTCACGGTCGCGGCCGGGAGCGACCTCGACGGGAGCACCGTCGGCGAGGTCGGCGCCGTCGTCGCCGCGGTCCGACCGGCGGCGGGGTCCGTCCAGCCGATCCCGCCGCACGACTACGCGTTCGGCGCTGGCGACCTGGCGTACCTCGTCGGGCGCCCGGACGCGATCCGGTCGTTCGAGGCGGCCGCGTCGACCGCGGGGAGCGCCCAGACGGCGGCGTCGGCCGCGGAGGCCGCAGGCGCCGCCCAGTCCGCCGCGACCGGGGACGGCGACGCGGCGGGGGTCGAAGACGACGGCGACGCCGCCGTCGACTCCGACGGGACGCAACGCTCTTGAGCCGCCCGCGCGGGGATCCGCTATGGAGTGGAAGCTGTTCGCCGACCTCGCGGAGATCGCGGGCGACCGCGCGGTGACCGTCGACGCGGAGCCGGGCGACACGGTCGGCGACGCGCTCGACGCGCTGTTGGACGCGCGCCCCGACCTCCGGGACCGCGTGATCGAGGACGGGAGCGTCGCAGACCACATCAACGTCCTCCGGAACGGGCGGAGCGTCCGCCACGACGACGGGCTCGACGCGACGCTGGAGGCGGGCGACGAACTGGCGCTGTTCCCGCCGGTGAGCGGTGGGGCCGCCGACCGATAGATCGGTCGTTTCAAACGCGCGCCGACCCCAGTCGGAGCCATGATCGACAGCGACGGGGACCCCCGAGACAACGCCGCGGACGCCGGTGGCGAGGATCACGGCGGTGAAGGCGATCACGCCGACGGTGACGGCACCGGCGGCGAGCCGAACCGCGAGGAGTTCCACGAGGACCCGGTCGGCCACACGCGCGCGACGGCGGGGATGACGGTGAGCGAACTCGTCGACGGCTACGGCGACGCGGGGATCGGGGCGGCGTCCGTCAACGAGGCGGGCGACGTGCTCGCCGACATGCTCGCGAACGACGACTGTACCGTGTTCCTCTCGCTCGCCGGCGCGATGGTGCCCGCCGGGATGCGCCGGGTCGTCGCCGACCTCATCCGCGACGGCTACGTCGACGCGCTGGTGACGACCGGGGCGAACCTCACCCACGACGCCATCGAGGCCATCGGCGGGAAGCACCACCACGGGCGCACCCACGACCCGGAGAAGAGCCTCCGCGAACACGACGAGGGGCTCCGCGACGAGGGGGTTGACCGCATCTACAACGTCTACCTCCCGCAGGAGCACTTCGCCGAGTTCGAGGGGCACCTCCGCGAGGAGGTGTTCCCCGCGCTGGAGGCCGACCCCGACGCTGACGGGACCGACGCGGTCTCCATCGCCGACCTCACGCGCGAGCTCGGCCGCGCCAACGCCGAAGTCAACGACCGCGACGACGTCCCCGAGGGGCCGGGCGTCGCGGCCGCCGCCTACGAGTCCGACGTCCCGATCTACTGCCCGGCGGTCCAGGACTCCGTGCTGGGGCTTCAGGCGTGGATGTACGCGCAGACGGCCGACTTCACGCTCGACGCGCTCGCGGACATGACCGAGCTGACCGACCTCGCGTTCGAGGCCGACGACGCCGGCTGCCTGCTCGTCGGCGGCGGCGTGCCGAAGAACTTCACGCTCCAGACGATGCTCGTCACGCCGCGGGCGTACGACTACGCCGTCCAGATCACGATGGACCCCGAGGCGACCGGGGGGCTCTCCGGCGCGACGCTCGAGGAGGCGCGCTCGTGGGGGAAGCTGGAGAAGGACGCGCGCAACGCCTCCGTCTACGGCGACGCGACCGTGATGCTCCCGATGCTCGTCGCCGCCGCCCGCGACCGCGTGGAGTAGGGTCGCGTCGCCGGTCGCCGGCGAGCGCGCAGGCGATCTCGGCCACGAGTGAGGCCGGACGCCGCACGCGATACGGGGAGAGATATATGCGTGAAGACACCGATACGTGCGCGTATGGGCTCGATCGGCGGCCGGCCGGAACTGCTCGGGGGGCCCGACGACGTCCTCGATCCGCGCTCGCGGCACAACGTCCACGTCACCCGCGCGGCGGACCTCGACCCGGTCGGTCCGTGGTCCCGCGAGACGCTGTACGCGGTCGTGCGGCGAGCCGACGGCGAGGGGCGAGTGGTCGTCCTCGATTACGGCCGTCGCGAGATCTACCTCACGGCCAGGGACGGACTCGCGTACGAGCCACCGCAGGGACTCGGCCTCGCGTCGCCGCCGACGCTCCACGTCGCCGAACCGCATCGAGTCGCCCCCGACCAGGGGGCGGTCACCGCTATCGACCCCGTCGACGTCGCTCCCGAGTTCGACGTCCTCGTCCCCGCCTTCGACTGGGACGAGATCGACGAGGACGACGTTTTACCCCCGGTTCACCGCCGGCCGTCGAGGGCGCCCGCCGGAAGCGGCGCTGGCACGTCCGGCTGACGTTCGGTGCGCATCGACCGGTCCGCCCCGCCGATGTCGGCATCGCACGCGGGGACAGCTACCCCACGCCGTCGCCACAATTTACACGAGAGGCCCGAGTACGCGACGTATGACGCGAACAGCGGTCATCGCGGGCGTCGGTCCGGGACTCGGCGAGTCGCTCGCCAGAAAGTTCGCCGCCGAGGGCTGTCGGGTGGCGCTCTTCGCTCGCTCGGCGGACTACCTCGAAGACCTCGCCGCGGACCTGCCGGACCCGGGTGAGGGGCTCGCCGTCCCGACGGACCTCACGGCGGTCAAGCAGATCCGGGACGGGTTCGAGACGGTCCGAGAGGCGTTCGGACCGGTCGACGTTCTCGTGAACCACGCGAGCGCCGCCTCCTGGACGGGACTCATGGACACGAGCGTCGAGGAGTTCGAGGAGTCGTGGGCGGTGAACGGCCGCGGCGCGTTCGCCTGCTCGCAGGAGGCGGTCGACGACATGCTCAAAACGGGCGGCGGGACGGTCGTCTTCACCGGCGCCACCTCGTCGGTGCGGAGCCTCGGCGGCGCGATCGGGTTCACGGCCGCGAAGTTCGCGGCCCGCGGGATGGCGATGGATATCGCGCAGGAGTTCGGCCCGGAGGGCGTTCACGTCGCTCACGTCGTCATCGACGGGCAGATCGACTCGCCGGGGGTTCGCGAACGGTCCCCGGGCCGGGACGGCGACACGTTCCTCGACCCCGACGAGATGGCGGAAACGTACTGGCACCTCGTCGAACGGGACGACGTCGGCACGCAGCCGTTCGAGGTCCACGTCACGAACGGGCCGCGGAACTCCGAGTTCATATAATGGGGTCGGTACAGCGGACAACGGACGGTGCGGTGACGCTCAACTGTCACGGAAGAACCGGCCGTGGAAGCCGAACGGCTCCGCGTGGGGGAGCGACGCGTCGGCGAGGAGTGCGAGCGTCCCGGCGTCGAAGACGAGCAGGCGGGTCTCCTCCGCGCGGCTGTCGAGCGCCGGCGCGACGACGACGCCGTCGTCTTCGGCGGTCGCGCCCGGCCGCCGCACGGGGATCGGCTCCTCCACGAAGACGCCGTCCTCCCACCACTCGCGCGTCCGACCGGTCTCGACGTCGAGCTTTACCAGTCCGTTCGCGCCCTCGCGGTCCGTCGCCTGCGCGTACGCGTACCGGTACTCGCGGCCGACGACGTCGGGGGCGACTCGGGGGAGCTCCACGCCGACCCGGTGGAGCGTCGACCGGTCGACTTCGTTGGACCGCAGGTCGACCCGATACCGGACTGGGCGCCCGTCGGGGACATCGACGTCCGAGGGGTCACCGTCGAGCGCGTCGAGGCGCATCGCGTCGACGATACCGGGGTCGGGAAACTCGACGAGGTCTACGACGACCTCGTCGCCCGTCGCGTACGCGTTGACGTGGTGGAAGGCGAAGACTGGCGGGAGCGCGGGATCCGCGACGAGGTCGCCGGTCTTGCGATCGACGACGAGGACGCGCGTGCCGCGCTCCGGCTGCCAATCGAGGACGTCGAGGATGCCCTCGGAGAACGGGCTCAGCGCGCGGCGGATCGGCATCACGAGCGGCGTCTCAACGAGGACGACGTGATCGGTCGTGATGCTACAGTCGTGGATGTACCCCGGGCCGTCCGCCGCGATCGACGCGACCCGTTCCCTGGCGCGACGGTCCGGGGCGAGCCGGTAGACGTGATACTCGGGCGTTCGACCGAACTCGGTCACGAAGCCGAACCACGCGTCGGTCTCGGGGTCGCGCACGAGGTGCGCGGCGGTGACGTGTTCGCCGAGGTCGTCGTCGAAGCCGAATGCGCCTCGGGTCTCGAGCGTCGCGGGGTCGAACGCGATCCGACGCGGCGCCTCGGTGAGCGCGACGTGCTCGCCGTCGAGGCGGGCGACGTGAACGTTCGCGTTGTCCGTGATCTCCGGCGGGCCGAGCGCCCGCAGCCACGACGCGATTTTCCCCACGCCTGCCCGGTCGGTCCCGAACTGCCCGGAGACGGAGCCGTCCATCGCGTCCGCGTAGGCGTCCGTGCGGAGGAAGCGATTCGAGTACGACAGCGCCCCGTCCTCGAACGCGTATCGCCGAAGCATCGCGAGTCCGTCGAACCAGTGCCCGAGTCGCTCACCGCCGACATCGAACAGCCCCGGACCGTTCCGAATGAGCGTCCCCGACAGCCACGACGGGATGTCGCCCTCGACCGGGGGACGGTGGTCCGTCACTTCCGTCGTGAGCGATCGGAACCCGACTCCGTAGCCCTGCCCCATACGGACCGCCGATACGGACCGTACGGTAATCAATTGACCCGTCCCTCGAGGCGGAACGGGCGGAACGACCCCGAGCAACCACGCATCCCGGCTCCGGAACTCGCAGGGGCACCACCGGAACTCGTCATGAGGGCCGGTTCAGTCGGCGTCGAGCGCCGCCGCCAGTTTCGTCGCGCCCCCCTCGGAGACGCTCTCGCCGTGCCCGACCAGGATTCGCTCCGGGCGGTAGTCGGCGAGGCCCTCCGGCGCCTCGTCGAGCGCCGGATGGACGCCGACGTCGTTGTCGCCCTCACAGAACCCCTGGAGGGTGCCAAGCGTCTCCATGACGACGAGGGTCCCACCGGATTCGTCGACGAGGACCGCCTCCTCCCACTCGTCCGTGTCGATGAGGCGGTGGACCTCGTAGTTCGTGCCGGGGAGCTCCGCGTCGAACGGCTCCGGCTCGCCGTCGAGTTTCTCTCGCGTCAGGTCCATCCACTCCGGGACGGACACGGCGACGCCGTGGCGCGCCGCGATCGCTTCGGCGTCCCGCGTGTGTCGGTCGTGGGTCACGACCACGCCGGCGACCTCGCCGAGGTCGCTCAGCCGGTCGTCGAGCCCGTCGGCGTCGAGCGGGTCGACGACCCAGACCCCGCCCTCGGTCGCGAGCGCGTGACTCCCGCGCATCGCGTCTTCCTCGGGATGCGCGACCCAACTGACGCCGCCGTCCCATTCGGTCACCGCCTCGAGCGAGGGTCGCCCCGTCGGCTCGTCGTCGGACATGTGTGCGACTATTAGACACACGAGTAAACGCCTGTCCGTACCGGAACCGAGGCGGGCCGTCCGTCACCTCCCGTCACTTCGACGGTCTGTCGTCGCCACGGTCGCTACGGCTCGCCGTCGGGGCGTCAGTCGTCCGCTCGCCAGCCGTCTGCGCGTCAGTCGGCGCGTGGATCTAGGTCCATCGCTTCGGCGAGGAGCGCGTGCGAATCGAGCGCGGCCTCGCGGTCCGGCACCGTGTGCTGGATCATCACCTCGTCGACGCCGACGCGGTCGGCCAACTGCTCCAGCAGGCCCGACATCGTCTCCGGGCTCCCGGAGATCGACCGCGGCCACTCGTCGTCGTCCAGCGTCGCCGGCGTCGGGTCCGGCGCGCCGCCTAGCTCGTCGATCGCCTCCTCCTCGGTCGGCGTCTCGTCGCCGAGCTCACCGCGTTTCATACGCCGGAACGTCGCCTCTGCGGGCGCGCGCCGACGGGCCGCGGCCGCGTCCGTCTCGGCCGCCACCGCGTTGACCGCGACCATCCCTTGCGGCTCGTCGAGGCCGCCGGGGCCGGCGTCGGGGTCGAACGCCTCGCGGTACGCCGCGAACGCGCGCTCGGCGAACCCGGGCCGGATGAAGCCGGCGAAGCAGTAGCGCAGGCCCAGCTCGCCGGCGATCTCCCCGCTCGCCGGACTCGACCCCAGCACCCACGGGACGGCCGGCCCCTCGGCCGACCCGGGCACCGACAGGTCGGCGTACGGGTGTTCGTCCGGATAGGCGTCGCGGAGGTGGTTCACCACCGCGGTGATCCGCTCGCGGTGGTCCTCGTTCGGGTTCTCGACGCGGCGGTCGGTGCCGAGCGCGCGGTCGGAGGCGGGCGAGCCGTTCGCGCGGCCCATCCCGAGGTCGACGCGGCCGGGCGCCAGCCCGTCGAGGACGCCGAACGACTCGGCCACCTTGAACGGGCTGTAGTGGTTCAAGAGGACGGCCCCGCTTCCGATCCGGATCGAGTCGGTCGCGCCCGCGACCCGACCGAGCAGCACCTCTGGCGTGGTGCCGGCGAGGCGGTCGCCCATCCCGTGGTGTTCGGCGACCCAGAACCGCTCGTAGCCCAGTCGCTCGGCGTGGCGCGCGGCGTCGACCGTGTTCGCGAACGCGTCCGCCGCGGTGCCGCCCCGGGGGACCGGCGAGAGGTCGACGACTGAAAGGTCCATACCCGCGTTCGGCGACTGATCCGGTTAACGGTTGGCTCGGCGGCGGAGCGGTCGGGGGATCGAAACCGCGCCGACCGCGGGGCCGGGAGGACCAGCCGAGCGAAACGCCGCGGCTAGTCGACGGTGAAGACGAAGCGAAGAGAAGAACCGCAGTTCAGTTGTCGCCGGTCTTCGACTGCCAGGCGTAGTCGCGCCGGGAGGCGGACTCGCCGAAGCCGCACGAGGAGCAGCGCTCCTTCTTGACGTGGTAGGACTTCTCGCCGCAGCGTCGACACTTCACGTGAACCGTCTTGTTCTTTTTCCCTTGGGAGGGCGTACCTGCGCCGGTCATGCTTTGATTGTGACGACGTTATCGCCGCGTATAATCGTTGTGTCTTCGATCGCGACCGCGAACTCGCCGTCGAGGTCTTCGTCGACGCGGCCGTCCACGTCAGCCTCCGGCTCGATGACGACGTTCATGTGCTGGTCGTAGCCGCCGAGGACGCCGTAGTACGTCGTGCCGTCCTTCAGGTGTACCGTCACGGGCTCCTCGAGCGACGCTTCGAGCACGTCGAGGGGTCGTCCACTCATTGTCCGTATCGCCGCCCGTCGCGGTAATAAAAATACCGGGACGGAGCCCCCGAGGCCGGTCGGTTTGACACGAACTTCGCGCTCGCGCCCGCCGCAGTCCGTCAGTCCAGCCGCTCGCGGAGGAACTCGCTCGCCGCCGGGACCGCCGCGCCGTACAGGGCGACGTACTCAAGGGTCGCCTGCGTCCGCCGGGCCGAGCTGTACCCCTCCTCGACGCGGTCGGCGACGTACTCGAAGCCGTCCAGCCCGGGGCGGACGAGCCGCGTCGCCAGCGGATCGTCGCCGGCGACGGCCTCGCCGACCGCCGTCCGCGCCCGCTCCGCGGCCGACCGCACGGACGACTCCGAGGGGGCCTCCCGGTGTTCGCCGTCGCGGATCTCGCCGACGGCCGCCCGAAACGCGTCGAGCTCGGCCAGCGCAACGCCGGACTCGACGACGGCCGTGGCGCAGTCGCCGGCGTCGACCGCCCGCTCGACGTCCTCGACGGCCGAGTCGGTCCGGAGCTCGCCCGTGGCCACAAGCTCCTGTGCGACCGTCCCGCTCAGGTCCTCGCCGCCGAGCGGGTCGTCGCCGCCGGCGCGCTCCCGGACGGTCGAGCGTGTCCGACTCACGGAGCCCCGCAGCTCGTCGGCGGCCGCGACCAGCGACGCCCACCGCGGGACCAGTCCGTCGCGCCCGTCGAGGTGCGCGTTCCGGAGGCTCTCGGCGTCGTCCGCGGTCGCCCGCGCGCGCTCGACCCGAGCCGTCGCCTCACCGGCTCGGAACGGCTCGGCGACCGGGTCGGCGGGGTACGTCAGCTCCGGCCGGACGTGCCGCTCGCACTCCGCGAGCAGCGATTCGACCGGCTCGTACGCCAGCGCCGCCGCGACCGGCGACTCGGCTCGGTACTCCACCTCGGCGGCGAGCGCGCCCCGAGCGTCCCGGACCGCGCTCCGCCGAGCGGCCAGGTCCGCGCCGTCGTCGACGCCGGTGGCCGCGCGGTACGCGCCGCGCACCGCCGCGGCGTCCTCCCGACGACGACGCCACGCCGAGAGGACGTCCACCGGCCACTCGGCTGTCACTCCGGCGTCCGCCCGCTCCAGCGCCCGCTCGCGGTCGGAACCGATCTCCGTCGCCACCGCAGCGTTGGCTATCCCCGGCTCGGCCGGCACGTCGTCGAGTAGGCTCCGGGTCCGCGCCTCGTGGGCGTCCGCGAGCGACTCCGGTACGGTCGCCGGAAACGGCGACGCCGGCCAGTCGACGGTCCCCACGGCGCCGGACGGGAGCGATACGGGCGAGCCGCGGCGCTCCTCGCCGCCGCCGAACGGGAGTCCGGAGCAGCCGGCGACCGCAGCCGTCCCGACCGCCGCTCCGACCCCTGCGAGGAACCGGCGGCGAGAGCTTGAGCCGCCGTGCGAACCGGACCCGCGACCCGTCGACTCGCGGCTCACTCGCCATCACCTCCCGCGCCGGGTGCCGAGGAGTTGAACACGGCAGGCGGATCTCCCTGTCGACAGGAGCCACGCATCCCCATTCCGCTCCCGCTCGACCGCTCCGCCGCCACGGGGAGTCGGATCGCGAAGCCGACGGTGTGGACGGCCTCCGGATCGCACTCGACGTCGGCCGGGCGGTACGCCCGGCAGAAGTCGGCTCGGGGGTGGAGGTCGCCGTCGGCGAGCTCCGACGGCTCGACGGCGACAGACCGAAGCCGGACATCGCGACAGGCCGTCACCGGCATCGAGAGAAGGTAGGCCGACGCCGACTCGAAGTCCGTCCCGTCGAGGAACGACCGCAGGCGGTCGGCGGCCGCGGTCTCGGCGAAGTCGAGTGCGTCGAGGCCGTCGCCCGAGACCAATACGCGCCGGGCGCGAGGCCGCCGTCGCCCGCGCTCGTCGGTTTCGCTCGACGGCGTCTCTTCACCGCCGGTGAGGATCGGCTCGCCGCTCTCGTCGCGCGCTCGTTCGAGTTCGTACCCGTCTATCGGTTGATCGCCCCGGACGGGGTAGCTGTTCGACGCGGAGTCGCTACCGGCGCAGCCGGCCAGCGCGGCGATCCCTGATGCGGCCGCGAGGAGGGCTCGGCGGCGGGGTACGTCTGCCATCGCCGGGGATTCGATCGAGAGCGTGAAACCCTTTGTGGGGCCAGTTCGGGCGCGAATCCCCGCCGCGGGGCCGAACCCGGGAGTTTTTAACGTGCGCGGGAGTACGCCGATGTACCACACTCCCGCGGGACACGGTGAGTCGCGGTGACTCGGCCGTAGCGGGGCCTTCAACGACGCGCGGTAGGACGTAGCGCCGACGGCTCCTTGCGGGGTTTCAGTGACCGGCGCCGACCACGGCGTCAAACACGACAACACCATGGAAATCGAAATTGCGACACTCGGCGGTTACGAAGAGGTCGGTCGACAGATGACGGCGGTCCGGGCGGGCGAGGACATCGTCATCTTCGACATGGGCCTGAACCTCAGTAAGGTCCTCATCCACGACAACGTGGAGACCGAGAGCATGCACAGCCTCGACCTGATCGACATGGGCGCCATCCCGGACGATCGGGTGATGAGCGAACTCGAAGGCGACGTCAAGGCGATCGTCCCCACCCACGGGCACCTCGACCACATCGCGGGGATCCCGAAGCTCGCCCACCGCTACGACGCGCCGATCGTCTCCGCGCCGTACACGATCGAACTGGTGCGCCAGCAGATCGAAGACGAGGGCAAGTTCCAGGTGGACAACGACCTCGTGAAGATGAAGCCCGGCGCGTCGATGGCGATCGGCGACTCCGAGCAGGTCGAACTAGAGTTCGTCAACGTCACCCACTCGATCATCGACGCGATCAACCCGGTCCTCCACACGCCCGAGGGCGCGGTGGTCTACGGCCTCGACAAGCGCCTGGACCACGACCCCGTCATCGGCGACCCGGTCGACATGGACCGGTTCCGCGAGATCGGCCGGCAGGACGAGGGCGTCCTCGCGTACATCGAGGACTGTACGAACGCCGGGAGCAAAGGCCGGACCCCCTCCGAGTCGTACGCGAAGAAACACGTCGAGGACACGCTGAAATCGATGGAGGACTACACGGGCGGCATCATCGCCACCACGTTCTCCTCGCACATCGCCCGCGTGAAGACCCTCGTCGAGTACGCCCGCGAGATCGGCCGCCAGCCGGTCCTGCTCGGGCGCTCGATGGAGAAGTACTCCGGTACGGCCGAGCGGCTCGACTTCGTCGACTTCCAGGGCGACGTCGGCATGTACGGTCACCGGAAGTCGGTCGACCGCGCGTTCAAGCGGATCATGAAGGAGGGGAAGGGCAATTTCCTCCCCATCGTGACGGGCCACCAGGGCGAGCCGCGAGCGATGCTCACCCGCATGGGCCGCGGCGAGACCCCTTACGAGATCGACGACGGCGACAAGGTCGTCTTCAGCGCGAGCGTCATCCCGGAACCCACCAACGAGGGGCAGCGCTACCAGTCCGAACAGCTGCTCCGGATGCAGGGCGCCCGCCTCTACGACGACATCCACGTCTCCGGCCACCTCCGCGAGGAGGGCCACTACGAGATGCTACAGGCGCTCCAGCCGCAGCATCTCATCCCCGGCCACCAGACGCTCAAGGGTCGCTCGCCGTACGTCGACCTCGCGAAGACGCAGGGGTACAAGCTCGGACGCGACGTCCACGTCACGCAGAACGGGTCCACGATCCAGCTCGTCGAATGACGAGCGAGACGAAGGAGGCGCGGGTGCTCGACGCCATCCGCGAGCGGCGTGAGCTCGTCAACGCCGCTATCGACGAGGAGCTGCCGGTCCAGGAGCCTGAGCGACTGTACGAGGCCACCCGATACATCCTCGAGGCCGGCGGCAAGCGGCTCCGCCCGACGGTGACGACCCTGGCCGCTGAGGCGGTCACCGGCACCGAGCCGATGGGCGCCGACTTCCGCGCGTTCCCGTCGCTCGACGGCGACGAGGTCGACGTGATGCGGGCCGCGGTCGCCATCGAGGTGATCCAGTCGTTCACGCTGATCCACGACGACATCATGGACGAGGACGACCTCCGGCGGGGCGTCCCGGCAGTCCACGAGGCGTACGACGTCTCGACGGCGATCCTCGCGGGCGACACCCTCTACTCGAAAGCGTTCGAGTTCATGACCGAGACGGGCGCGGACCCGCAACACGGGCTCGAAGCGATGCGGATGCTCGCGTCGACCTGTACCGAGATCTGCGAGGGGCAGGCCCTCGACGTCGCCTTCGAGAGCCGCGACGACATCCTCCCCGACGAGTACTTGGACATGGTCGAGCTGAAGACCGCGGTGCTGTACGGCGCCTCGGCCGCGACGCCCGCCCTCCTACTCGGCGCCGACGAGGCGGTCGTCGACGCCCTGTATCAGTACGGGATCGACTCCGGGCGCGCGTTCCAGATCCAAGACGACGTGCTCGACCTCACCGTCCCCTCGGAGGAGCTCGGGAAGCAGCGCGGCTCCGACCTCGTGGAGGGGAAGGAGACGCTCATCACGCTCCACGCCCGACAACAGGGAGTCGATATCGACGGGCTCGTCGACGCCGACACGCCCGCGGCGGTGACCGAGGCGGCCATCGACGACGCGGTCGCGGCCCTCGAAGAGGTCGGCTCGATCGAGTACGCCCGCGAGACCGCCGAGGACCTCACCGCGCGGTCGAAGGACCACCTCGGAGTGCTCCCCGAGAGCGGCTCTCGGAGCCTGCTCGAAGACCTCGCGGACTACCTCATCGTCCGCGGCTACTGAGCGGGCCGCGGCGCGACTGACCCGCCGGACGGGTCGGAACTTCCAGACACGGCGTCACGGCCGGACGAGCCGGCACCGGCGGTCCGGGCCGCGACGGACACCGCTTTACCCGCGGCCCGCGTTCGGTCGACCGTGTCACGGTACCGAGACGCCCTCCTGTTCTTCACCCTCGCCCTGCTGTGGGGCGGATCGTTCGTCGCCATCGAGGTCGGCCTCGACTACTATCCGCCGGTGTTGTACGCCGCCTACCGGTTCGACGTGGCCGCGCTGGCGCTGCTGTCGTACGTGTTCGTCACGCAGGACGGTCCGTTTCCGCGGACGCGCGGCGACCTCGCCGCGATCGGGTTCAGCGGCGGACTCTCCGTGGCCGCGAACAACGCGCTGCTGTTCGTCGGCCAGCAGTACACCACGAGCGGTATCGCCTCGATCACCTACAGCCTCGTCCCCATCGCGACCGCGGCGGTCGCCGCCCTGTGGATCGGCGGGGCGGACCTCGACGCGCGCGGCGCGGTCGGGGTCGTCCTCGCGTTCCTCGGCGTCGGCCTCGTCGCACAGCCGGACCCCGCGAGCCTCGGCGGGGGCGTCGCGGTCGGCGTCGGGCTGATCGCGATCGGCGTCGTCGCCGTCGCGGTCGGCAGCGTCGGGCTCCGGACCGTCGAGACGTCGTTCTCCAGCGTCGCGCTCACCGGGTGGGCGATGGGGTTCGGCGCGCTGGCCATCCACGCACTGAGCCTCGGGATCGGCGAGAGCCAGCGCCTCCCCGCCGCGGCGCCGCGCGCGCTCCTCGCGCTGGCGTTCCTCGGGCTCTGCTCGTCGGCGGTGGCGTACACCATCTACTTCACGCTGCTCGACCGGCTCGGCCCCTTCGAGATCAACCTCGTCTCGTACGTCGTGCCGGTCGTCGCCACCGTCGCGGGCGCCCTGCTGCTCGCCGAGCCGGTAACGGCGTTCACCGTCGCCGGCTTCGCGGTCATCGTCCTCGGCTTCGGCCTGCTGAAGCGCCGCGAGATCGCCGACGCGGTCGCCGGGATCAGCCCGTCGGGATAGCGGTCGCCCTCGACGGCGTCGACCGCCCCGATCAGCCGTCGAGCGCGCGGATGTCGTCGAGTATCTCGACGGCGTGGTCCTCGGGGGAGACCCCCTCGTACGCCAAGACGACGGTTCCCTCGTCGTCGATGACGTACGTGTTCCGGAACACGCCGTCGAAGGTGTTCCCGAACATCGACTTCTCGCCGTAGGAGTCGTACGCGCTCGACACCGCGCCGTCCGGGTCCGAGAGGAGCGTGAAGGGTAGGTCGTACTCCTCGGCGAAGGGTTCGAGGTCCTCGACCGGGTCGTCGCTGATCCCGACGACGGCGATGTCGGCGTCCTCGAACGCGTCCCACTCGTCGCGGAAGCCGCACGCCTCGGCGGTACAGCCGGGGGTGTCGGCGCGCGGGTAGAAGTACACCACCGTGTGGCCGGCCGCGGTCGGGTCGACGGTGGCCGTCTCGCCGCGGTGGTCGGTGAGCGTGATCGCGGGCGCGTCGTCGCCGGGTTCGAGCATACGGATCGACGCCGCTCGAACTGGTTAGAGGATTCGGTCCCTTTTTACCGACTACTCGCATCCTACCGGTATCGATGGCGTGGCAACCGACGCCGTACACGGTTCCGCTGCTCGTCGCGGCCGTCGCGTCGTTCGGATTCGCCGCGTACGCGGCCGCGAACCGTTCTCGCGGCGGCCGGGCGCTCCTGTGGAGTTTCGTCGGCGTCGCCGGCAGCGCCGGCGTCTGGTCGCTGGCGTACGCGGCGCAGCTGTCGGCGACCGCGCTCGGTCCCACGCTGCTTTTCAACCGCCTCGTCTGGCTCGGGTCCGCGGGGCTGGCGGTCGCGTGGCCCGCCTTCGTCCTCTCGTACGTCGACCGGACCGAGTGGCTCGGTCGCCGCCGGTTCGCGCTCTTCTGGGTCGTCCCGGCCGCGACCGCCGTTGCCGTCCTGACGGTCGGCGCCGACCCGCTGTTCTACGCCGACCCCTCGCTCGTCGACGCCGGCGGGTACCGCCTCCTCGGCTACGCGCCGACGCCCGCCCTGCTCGGATTCGTCGGGTACACTTACGTGGTCAACCTGTTCTCCTTCGGCGTGCTCGGCTACGCCGCGGTCGCCCGTGACGGCGTGTTCCGCCGGCAGGCCGCCCTCCTCTTCGCCGCCGGCGTCGCGCCGCCGGCGCTCGGCGCGGCCGGCATCTTCGGGCTCGTCGGTCCGGCGGACGGCGTGGTCGACTTCACGCCGATCGCCTTCAGCGGGACCTCGGCGCTGCTGGCGTGGGTCGTGTTCCGGTACCGGCTGCTCGACGTGTCGCCAATCGCCCGCGACGCGGTGTTCGCGAACCTCTCCGACGGCGTGGTCGTCTGCGACGCCGACGGGCGGGTGATCGACCGCAACGACCCGGCTCAGGCGCTGTTTCCCGACGCCGAACTCGGCGCCCGCGCCGACGAGGCGTTCGCCGACGCCCCGCCGGTCGTCGACGCGGTGACGGAGGCGGGGTCCGACGAGGGAGAAGCGTCGTCCGACGACGAGTTCCGCGTGACCGTCGGCGGCGACGACGCCGCGCCGCGGTTCCTGACGGTTGACGTCCACGACATCACCGGCCCGGGGACGACCCGCGGCGGGACGGTCCTGCTGTTCCGCGACGTCACCGAGCGGGAAACGCTCCAGCGGCGCTACCGCGCCCTCATCGAGAAGTCGCCGAACGTGATCGCGGTCTGCGGCGAGGACGGCCTGATCAGGTACGTGAGCCCCTCGATTGAGCGCCTGCTCGGTCACGCTCCCGCGGCGATCGAGGGGCGTCCTGTGATCGACCTGGTCCACCCGGAGGACCGACGCGAGGCGCAGCAGGCGTTCGAGCGCGCCTTCGAGGGCGCCGAACCCCAGTCGATCACGCACCGGATCGCCCGGGGCGACGGCAGTTGGCGCCGGTTCGAGACGGTGATCGAGCGGCTGTTCGAGGACGCGCGCGAGGTCGTCATCACCGCAACCGACGTGACGGAGGCCCGGCGGTACGAACAGCGGCTCCAGGTTCTGAACCGCGTGCTGCGCCACGACCTGAAGAACGACACCAACGTCATCGGCGGGTACGCCGACCTGCTCCGCGACCACGTCGACGAGGAGGGCGACCCGTACCTCGACGTCATCGACCGGAAGGTACAGACGCTGACGCACCTCAGCGACCAGGCGCGCGAGATCGATGTCGCGCTGCACAGCGACGCCGACAAGACCGAGATCGACCTCGCCGAACTCGTCGACCGCCTCTGCGAGTCGCTGGGCTCGTCGTTCCCGCGGGCGACGGTGACGGTGACGGTGCCCGACTCCGCCGTCGTCGCCGCCGACGAACTGCTGGAGTCCGCGGTCCGGAACGTGCTGGAGAACGCTGTCGTCCACAACGACGACGATGATCCGCACGTCGAGGCGACGGTCGTCGCCGACGGCGACCGGTTCCGGCTCGACGTGGCCGACGACGGCCCCGGCATCCCGCCGGTCGAGCGGACGGTGTTCTCGGAGGCGCGGGAGACGGCGCTCGAACACGCGAGCGGGCTCGGCCTCTGGCTCGTCCACTGGATCGTCACGGAGTCCGGCGGCGACCTCGAGATCGACACCCGTGAGCCGACCGGCACGGTAGTCCGGATGTGGCTCCCGCGAGCGGCCGAAGAGTGCGAGTAGATCCGCCGACCTTCCGGTGTCGGCTCAGACGCGGACGCGGACGACGTGACCCCCGCAGCCGCACTGCTCGATGTACTCCCAGTCGAGGTCGCCGCCGAGCTCCGATTCGAGCGCGTCGACGAGGTACGTCTCCGGGTGGCCGTGGTCGCCGTGGGTGACGAGGTTGACGTGGTTGCCCGCGGCCGTGTGCTCGACCGCTTCGATCGCCTGTCGGACGAGCAGATCCCGGTCGTCCGCGTGTTCGGGGCCTTCGAGGTTCGCGGACCACGAATTCTCGTGGACGTGGTCGGTCACCGGGTCCGCGTCGTGATCGTGGCCTGAGGGTGTACTCGACATGTCCGATCCGACGCCCTCAGTTCCCCTACGTCTTCGAGCGAACATGTTCGCGCGGAGCGTCGACCGACGACCGGCGCGCGAACGTCTTGGGGACAGGAGACACTCCCGCGGGACCCGACGACAGACTCATGAGTCGCGACCCGTTCGGCGACGCGGACGAGCCCTTGGACGCTCGCGAGATAGACGACGACCCCGACCGGCGACGCGTGGTACGTCGAGGTCACGAACGGGGCGTAGTCGACCGCCCTCCGCAACCTCTTTGCGCGCCCTCGCCGAAGCCGGAGCCATGAGTCACGGACCTCTGGACGAGGACGCGGTCGAAAGCTACCGCGAGGCCGGCGCGGTGCTGGTCGAGGCGATGAACGAGGCCCGCGAGATGGTCGAGCCGGGCCGGACCCACCTCGAAGTCGCCGAGTGGACGGAGGACTTCGTCCGCGAGCAGGGGGCCGGCCTCGCGTTCCCGGTCAACATCAGCGTCGACCCCGAGGCGTCGCACGCGACGCCGGGTCGGGACGACGAGACCGAGTTCGGCGAGGAGATGGTGTGTCTCGACGTCGGCGTCCACGTCGACGGCTACATCGCCGACGCCGCGGTGACGGTCGACCACAGCGGGACGCCCGAACTCGTCGAGGCCGCCGAGATGGCGCTGGAGGCCGCGCTCGACGAGGCCGGGCCGGGCGTCGAGGTCGGCGTCGTCGGGCAGGCGATCGAAGACGTGATCCGCGGCTACGGCTACACGCCCGTCCTCAACCTCTCCGGGCACGGCGTCCAGCGCTACGACGCCCACACCGGGCCCACGGTACCGAACCGCGGCGTCGACCGGTCGGTCGAGCTGGAGCCGGGGCAGGCGGTCGCCATCGAGCCGTTCGCCACCGACGGCCGCGGAAAGGTCGGCGAGGGGACCGACGAACAGATCTTCGAGCAGCAGGGCTCCGCGAGCGTGCGCGACCGGCGGGCGCGGCAGGCGCTCGAAGAGATCGAGGCGTTCGACGACCTCCCGTTCGCGGCGCGCTGGCTGGAGACGGACCGGGCGGGGATGGCGCTTCGTCGCCTGAAGCAGGCGAACGCGATCAAGGGGTACCCCGTCCTGAAGGAGGACGACGACGCCATCGTGAGCCAGGCGGAGCACACGCTGCTCGTCACCGAGGACGGCGTCGAGGTGACGACCGCGGGCATCCACGGCTTCGACGACTGATGGACCGGATCTTCGCGCCGTGGCGGATCGAATGGGTCGAGCGCGACGCCGACCCGATCGACGGCTGCCCGTTCTGCGTCCTGCCCGAGCGCGAGGACGCCCGCGAGGCGCGCGTCGTCGCCCGCAGCGAGCGCAACTACGTCCTCCTGAACAACGCGCCGTACAACCCCGGTCACGCGATGGTGATCCCGGACGCACACGTCGAGGATCCGACCGGCCTCGACGACGCGACACTCCTCGATCACGCGAAGCTGAAGGCGGCGACGCTCGCCGCGCTGCGCCGCGACGTGAACCCCGACGGCGTCAACACGGGCCAGAACCTCGGCGGCGACGCCGCGGGGGGGTCGATCGACCACCTCCACACCCACGTCGTCCCGCGCTGGAGCGGCGACACGAACTTCATGCCCGTCACCGGCGCCACGAAGGTGATCGTGGAGGCGATAGACCGCACCTACGACCACCTCCACGCGGGCTTCGCGGCCGACGACGCGGTCGTCGATCCGGGAGACGCCGAGGCGGGCGAGGCGGTCGAACTTGACTTCGGCGTCTAACTCGGCGGTGTCGATCACTCATAAACAAACGGCGTGGCGGCGCGTGCCGATGAGCGCCCGTATGGCGCGAATCGCCCGCGCGAGGTCGCCGGCGCGAAACGCCGGCTGCCGGAGAATCTTCGATTCTCGCCGGAGTCGCTGGCTCCCGGAGCGAAGCGACGGGTGTCAGCGACGAGGCTGGGGAGGCGTGAGGTGCGGTCGCTGTGCGGGGTGGGACTCAACGGGGCAGTCGCGAGGAGGCGGGAGGCGATGTAAGCACCGCAGCGAGCGGAGCGAGCGAGGAGCACAACGGGCGTACCGTCTCCTCGCGACCGGGGCTTTGGAGGTATTCACCGCAGCGTCGTCGATCACCCGAACCGGATCGCTGTATTCGACCGATCTCCCGCCTCCCCTCGACGCAAATTAGTACACCAGTTCGCCCGAGATGAACTTCCGGGTGCGCTCGTCGGCGGGGTCGTCGAAGATCTCCTCGGTCGGACCGATCTCCGTGATCCCGTCGTCGAGCAGCACCGCGACGCGGTCCGCGACCCGCTCGGCCTGATACATGTCGTGGGTCGCCACGACCACGCCGATCCCCCGCGCTTTCGCCTCACCGATCGCCTCCTCGATGACGGCCGTGTTCCGTGGGTCGAGGTCGGAGGTTGGTTCGTCGAGCAAGAGGGCGTCGGGGTCGTACGCCAGGGCGCGGGCGAACGACACCCGCTGGGCCTCGCCGCCGGAGAGCGAGTCGGCGGGCTGGTCCGTCTTGTCTGCGAGTCCGACGACCTCCAGCGACTCGTGGACCGCGTCGGCGGCGCCGGACAGCCGGAAGAGCGAGGCGATCCGCTCGCTCCACGAGCGGCGGACCCGGAGCCCGTACTCGACGTTTCGGGCGACCGATCCCCCGAAGAGGCTCGCCTCTTGGAACACCATCCCGACGCGGCGGCGCAGCGCGAGCCGCGCCGACTCGTCGACGGCCCACGCGTCAGTCCCGTCGAGCGTCACCGTCCCCTCGTCCGGCTCCAGCGACAGCGCGAGCGTCCGCAGCAGCGTGGTCTTGCCGACGCCGGAGGGACCGATGACGGCGACGACCTCGCCCGCGTCGACGTCGATCGTGAGGTCGCGGAACACCCTCTCGTCGCCGTACGACCGCGACACGCCCGTCGCGCGGAGCATCAGCCGGACACCCCCCGCCGCATCAGCCGGACACCTCCCGCCGCATCAGGCCACCCCCCGATCGCCGAAGCGGACCACGATCGCGTTGACGGTCAACACGAGCGCGACCAGCACCGCGCCGAGCACCATGGCGGTCTCGTACCGCCCCTGCCGCGCTTCGAGCTGGATCGCGGTGGTGAGCGTGCGCGTCTTCGAGATGCCGTCGGCGCTCGTGATGTTCCCGCCGACGATCAGCACGGAGCCGACCTCGCTCACCGCGCGACCGAACCCGGCCAGCACCGCGGTCGCGATCCCGTACTTGGCCTCCTTGATCACGACCAGCGCCACGTCGATCCGCGTCCCGCCGAGGACGCGAGCGGCGTCCCGGACGCCGTCGTCGACGCCGCTCACTGCCGCGAGGCTGATCGCCGTGATCGGCGGCGTCGCGAGGACGAACTGCGACATGATCATCGCCTCGCGGGTGAAGATGAGCTCTAGCGACCCCAGCGGCCCCTGGTTGGAGACCGCGAACAGCACTACCAGCCCGACCACCACGCTCGGGAACCCCATCCCGGTGTTGACGACCGACTTCACGAACCCCTTCCCCGGGAACTCCGCGAGGCCGATCGCGACGGCCGCCGGCACGCTGACGAGCGTGCTCAGCGCCACGGCGGTGAGGCTCACGTACAGCGAGACCGCGACGATACTCCCGACGTACCCCTCCCTGAACGAGGCGCCGAGCAGGGACGCCGCGGGGCTCGCGCCCGAGTCGAGGAGGGCGGGGGCCAGCTGTGCGACCGGTTCGAGCGGCACGCTTACGCGTCCGAGTCGTCGCTACTCCAGCCTTCCGGAACGTACTGTTGGAAGTCGGGGTCCTCCGAGACGGCCTCGGGGAAGAACAGCTGTTCGCCGTTCACCTGGTACTCTGCGATGGCCTCCTGGACGCCGGGACTGGTGATCCAGCCGATGTACGCCATCGCGAGGTCGTAGTTGGCGTTCTCGTGGACGCCGGGGTTGACCGCCATGACGCCGTACGGGTTCGCGAGGATCTCCGGCCCGCCCTCGATCGGCCCCTGAACGAGGATCGTCAGGTCGATCTCCGAGCGCTGCGAGATGTAGGTTCCGCGGTCCGAGAGCGTGTACGCGCCCTGCTGGTTTGCGATGTTCAGCGCCTCGCCCATCCCGGTGCCGGTCTCCTGATACCAGTCTCCGCCGGGATCCGTGCCCGCCGCGTCCCAGAGGTTCAGCTCCTTCGTGTGGGTCCCGGAGTTGTCGCCGCGAGAGACGAACGTCGCCTCCGCCTCCGCGATGGTCGTCAGCGCCTCGGTCGCTGAGCCCGTCCCCCCGATTCCCGCCGGGTCGCTCTCGGGGCCGACGATCACGAAGTCGTTGAACATCAGGTCGCGGCGGTTGATCCCGTACCCGTTGCGCATGAACTCGTCTTCGAGGCCGCGGGCGTGGACCATCACGATGTCCGAGTCGCCGTTGCGCGCGGTCTCCAGCGCGGCGCCCGTCCCCTGCGCGACGGCGTCGACCGTGACGCCGTACATCTCCTCGAAGTCCGGGTGGATCGCGTCGAGGAGCCCCGTGTCGTAGGTGCTCGTCGTCGTCGTGAGCGTCAGCGTCTCGCCGGCGACGCCGACGCTCTCAGCGCTGTTTCCGCCGTCGGTGCCGTTGCCCCCGGTCCCGTCGCCGCTGCCGCCGTCGTTCGTCGACGAACAGCCGGCCGTACCCACGATCGCTCCGGCGCCGACCGCGGCCACGAACTTCCGTCGTTGTATCGGCATAGATACAACGGTGGGGCGACACGACATATAAGTTGCGTCACGGTGGGGAACGTCGGCCCGGAGCGGCCCGAGGGCGCGTCGAAACCCCCAACACGTCCCGGACGCATCCCCCGAGCATGGGAGAGCCGACCGACTCCGGTCCCGCCCCGGCCGCGGGGCGCGGACGGGCCGCGCTGATCGAGGACGGCGTCGAGTTCGACGGCCGCGACGCGGCCCTGTTGCGCGCGGTCGACGCGGCGGGATCGGTCGCGGGCGCGGCCTCGGAGCTCGGCCGCTCCCGCGCCCGCGCTCTCACCCGGATCGAGACGCTGGAGGACGCTTACGGCACGCTCGTCGAGCGCCGTCGGGGCGGCGAGGGCGGCGGCGGGAGCCGGCTCGCCGCGTCGACTCGGGACCTCCTCGACCGCTACGACCGCCTTCAGGCCGTCCTCGCGGCGACCGCGTCGGTGCCCGAGACGGTCCTCGACGGGACCGTGGCCGCCGTCGACGGCGAACTCGCCGTCGTCGACACGCCGGTCGGAGAGCTCTCCGGACTCCACGGCGGCACCGTGGACGACGAAGACGCAGACGACGGGACCGACGGCAGAGACGCAGACGACGGGGCCGACGGCGGCGCGGTCGCCGTCGGCGACGCGGTTCAAGTCCGGATCGGCGCGGACGCGGTCACCGTCAACGACGCGGCCAACGCGGTCGACCCGGACGCGACGAGCGCCCGGAACCGCCTGGCCGGCCGCGTCTCGCGCATCGACTCGGGCGAGACGGTGTCGACGGTTCGGATCGTCGTCGAACCGGTCGACCGGGGAGGGACAGACGACGCCGCCGTCGAGGTCGCGGCGCTGATCACCGCCGAGAGCATCAACCGGCTCGGCCTCGCGCCCGGCGACCCGGTGTCGCTCCGGTGGAAGGCGACCGCGACGCGACTCGTTGCGCAGGTCGAGTGACTCGGCCGACCGGAGTAGACCAGCGTTCTGAACCGGGGGGGCAGACCGGCGTTCCGGACAGGCGGGCCGTGCCAAGCGCTCCCGCGCAAGCGAACGGTTTTTGCGTCGACCGACGGGAGAGGTGGTATGGACGAGGACACCCCCGAAGGGACGACGCCGGGCGGTGACGGGCGCGAGCCCGACGCCGACCGCGGGCCGTTGACGCCCCCCCGGACCGACGGCGGGACCGACGCGGACGAGCCGACCGAGGACGTCGCGCTCGACCCGTGGGGGTCGGCGTCGGTCGGGGACTACGCGGACCTCTTCGCGGAGTTCGGCATCGAGGCGTTCGACGAGGTCGACGACGACGTGCCGGACCCGCACTACCTGATGCGCCGCGGCGTCATCTTCGGGCACCGTGAGTACGACGCGGTCGCGGAGGCGATGGCGAACGACGAGCCGTTCGCGGCGCTCTCCGGGTTCATGCCCACGGGGGACCCGCACATCGGTCACAAGCTCGTGTTCGACGAGATCATCTGGCACCAAGAGATGGGCGGCGACGCGTTCGGGCTCATCGCCGACCTCGAAGCGCATTCCGCGCGCGGGATGTCGTGGGACGAGATCGACGAGCACGCGCGGAACTACCTCCTGAGCCTCCTCGCGCTCGGCTTCGACGCCGAGGACGGCGAGATCTACCGCCAGTCCGACAACCGCGAGGTCCAGGACCTCGGCTTCGAGCTCGGCTCGAAGGCGAACTTCTCGGAGTTCGAGGCGATCTACGGCTTCGACGGGGAGACGAACGTCTCGCACATGCAGAGCGTGATCACCCAGACCGCGGACATCCTCTACCCGCAGCTCGTCGACGAGCCGAAGCCCACGGTGATCCCGGTCGGTCCCGATCAGGACCCGCACGTCCGGCTCACCCGCGACCTCGCGACCCGCGTGCGCTACTTCAAGGTGACAGAGGCGTTCGCTTCCTTCGAGCTCGACGACGACGAGCGCCGGCTCGTGCGAGCCGCCTACGACGCGCTCGCGGCCCGCGACGAAGAGAACGACGCCGCCGGAGACGCGGACGACGCCGCCGAGACCGACGTGCGCTGCGAGGACGCCGCCGAGTGGCTCGCCGACTACGAGCCGCCGGAGAGCGACCGCGAGAGCGTCGACCTCGCGGCCGCGAAGGCGAGCGCCCTCGACAAGCTCGAGGCCGGCGGGAAGGAGCCGCTTCGCCCCCGCGTGCGGTTCTTCGACCGCAACGCCACCGACGAGGCGTTCGAGGCGCTGATCGAGGCCGTGGAAGGGGAAAAACGCGTGTTCGAGGGCCACGTCGACGCGTTCGACCTGACCCGCGACGAGGCCGAGTCCATCGCGCGCGAGGTCGAGATCGACCACGACGGGTTCGGCTTCCGGCAGCCCTCCTCGATCTACCACCGGTTCATGACCGGGCTCACCGGCGGCAAGATGTCTTCGTCGATCCCGGCGAGCCACATCTCGTTGCTCGACGACCCCGAGGACGGCTACGACAAGGTGAAGGCGGCGACGACCGGGGGCCGCGACACCGCCGAGGAGCAGCGCGAGTTGGGCGGCGAGGCCGACGAGTGCCCGGTCTACGAGCTGTACGCCTACCTGCTCGCGGGCGACGACGACGAACTCACCAAGGAGGTGTACTCCGAGTGCGTCAACGGCGAGCGCCTCTGCGGCGGCTGTAAGGAGCAGGCCGCGGAGCTCATGCGCGAGTTCCTCGAGGACCACCAGGAGAAGCGCGCGGAGGCCGAGGAACTCCTCGACGACCTCGACATCGACCTCGACTCCGACCGGCGCGGCACCGGCGGCGAGCACTGAGGCGTCTCTATTGAGGCCGCAGGGCAACTCTCACGAGCTGTTTTATAAACGAACGGTGCGGTGGCGCGTGCCTGCGAGGCCGCCTCGCGGCCGAGCAGCACGCGCGAGGGAGTCGCTGGCTCCCGGAGCGAAGCGGAGGGTGCCAGCGACGAGGCTGGGGAGGCGTGAGGTGCTGTGCTGGGCGGGACTCAACGGGGCAGTCGCGAGGACGAAGCACGGCGACGTAAGCACCGCAATGAGGGAGAACGGAGTGAGCGACCGAGTGAGGAGCACAGCGAGCCGCGCGAGTCCTCGCGACTGGGGCTTTGGAGGCGTTCGCCGCCAATTCACGGGTAGCTGTTTATGACCGAGCGACTGGGGCTTTGGAGGCGTTCGCCGCCGATCCGCAATCGATTTCTATAACTAACAGCGACCGCCTTACAGCTCGTTCTTCACGTACACGCCCAGCAGTCCGCCGAGCGCGCTCAGAACCACGGAGTAGGCGACGCCGCCCAACACGATGAGGGCGGCGACGAAGACGACTCCGCCGGCCGCGAGGCCGACTTCGAGCGGGAACCCGAAGAACCCCAAGAACGGGAGGAAAACCAGCACGAGCAACAGCAGTCCGACGATCGGGATCGCGGCGATCGCGCCGGAGAGCGCGCCGACCTGGAGGCCGTCGTCTCCATTTAAATACCCGGCCACCGCGCCGCCGAGGAGCGGTGAGATGCCGGTAAACGAGAGCACCGTCGACGCGATAGCGCCGACGACCGCGTTGAGGAGGGTGTTCTCTGTGTCCATGCGCGGTCGAACTCCCGGCGGCGGCATACGTTTTGCGAAGCGCGGCGGCCGGGCCGGCCCGCGCTCGGCACGACCGGACGGCGAGCGAGCCGATAGTTTATGAGGCGGGCGCCACCTCTCACGGGTATGAGCGAGGAGGAGGCGATCCACGTCGCGGACGTCAGCGAGGGGATCGGCGGCGACGCGACGGCGGAACCCGGCTCGCCGGTCGAACTCCCGGTCGTCGACGTGCTCACCGGTCGGTCCTTCATCACGGGGAAGAGCGGGTCCGGGAAGAGCAACACCGCAAGTGTCGTGATAGAAAATCTGCTATCTAACGGATTTCCTGTCATGATCGTGGACACAGACGGTGAATATTACGGTTTAAAGGAAGAATATGAAATTCTTCACGCCGGCGCCGACGACGAGTGCGACATCGTCGTCTCCCCCGAGCACGCCGAGAAGCTCGCGACCCTCGCCTTAGAGCAGAACGTCCCGATCATCTTGGACGTCTCCGGCTACCTCGAAGAGGACACGGCCAACGAGCTCCTCTTGGAGGTCGTCAAGCAGCTGTTCGCGAAGGAGAAGCGCATGAAGAAGCCCTTCCTGCTCGTCATCGAGGAGTGCCACGAGTACATCCCCGAGGGCGGCGGCATGGACGAGACGGGGAAGATGCTGATCAAGGTGGGGAAGCGCGGCCGGAAGCACGGGCTCGGCATCGTCGGCATCAGCCAGCGCCCGGCCGACGTCAAGAAGGACTTCATCACCCAGTGCGACTGGCTCTGCTGGCACCGGCTCACCTGGGACAACGACACGAAGGTGGTCGGGCGCATCCTCGGCTCGAAGTACGCCAGCGCGGTCGAGGACCTCGGCGACGGCGAGGCGTTCCTGATGACCGACTGGGACGAGTCGATCCGCCGGATCCAGTTCCACCGCAAGGAGACGTTCGACGCGGGCGCGACCCCCGGGCTCGACGACTTCGAGCGCCCCGAACTGAAGTCCGTCTCCAGCGACCTCGTCGGCGAGCTCCAGTCGATCTCCGACGAGAAGGAGCGCCGCGAGTCCGAGATCGCCGACCTCAAGCAGGAGTTACAAAAGAAGGACCGGCGGATCGCCGACCTCGAACGCGAGCTGGAGGAGGCCCGCGACCTGAGCGACATGGCCGACCAGTTCGCGCAGGCGCTCCTCGGTAAGGCGGAGGCCCCGTACCGGGGCGGCGGTCGACCTCCGGCCGGCGACGAGCGACTCGGAGGGACGGACGACGGCGACGAGGGCCAGTCCGTCCTCAAGTCGTACGACGAGGCGGTCGCCGCGACCGAGGAGAGCGACGCGGACGCGGAAGCGGAGACCGACGCCGCGCCCGGACCGGGCCCATCGGCCGCCGACGGCGGCGCCGAGGTCGACGCCGACGCCGCGACCGGTGACGCCGCGACCGCTGACGCCGCGGATGTCGACGCGACGGCCGCCGATTCTGCGGACGAACCGAACCCCCCGGACGACGTCGACCCGGTCACCCGCGACGACGTGGCCGAGAGCGCGCTCCGGTTCGACGAGGCGATCGAGCTCGGTACCCGCGAAGCGGTCATCGATGAGCTCCGCTCGCGGATCGAGTCCCTCCCGGAGCTCTCGCGCGGGATGCTCCGCCACTATCGGCGCGAGGGCGCGAGCGACCCCGTCGCGGCCCACATCGACGCCGGGGGCGACGGCGACTCCGGCCACGCGTACAGCCGTCACCGCCCGATCCGGCGGGCGGGACTCATCCGCCACGCCGGTCGGGGCAGCTACGCCTACGCGGTCCCGGACCTCGTCCGGGAGGCGTACGCCGACCGCCTCGACGAGGCGCAGGTCGACGAGATCGTTCGCGCCGTCGAGCGCGTCTTCGTCCCGTCCGCCGAACTGGACTACCCGCCGGACGCCGCTCCGGCCGAGGTCGGTGACCGGGCGCCCGCCGGAGACGACGAGGCCGAGGAGAACACGGACGCCGACGCGGCCGACGGGGACGAGGAGCCTTCGGCGCCGACCGACGCCGGCCTGAGCGACGCCGCGCGTCGGTTCGCCGAGCGATCGGAGCGCTGAGGCCGGAGTGCCGGGGCCGGAGCGCTGAGACCGGAGCGCTGCGGTCGGCGAACCCCGCGGCCGGCTCTCGAGGTAACTCTCCGCTCGGTAGCCCGGTCAGAACGGGACCGAGAGGTACTCGCTCGGCACCGCGTTCCGTGCCGTCACCTGCGGGTCGACCACCTGACTGATCTCCAAGCCCCCGACGAGGCTGGAGAAGAGATACGCCTCGGTGCGCGAGAAGCCGTGGTGGTGCGCCAGCAGGTCGAGCATGTCGGCGTTCGCCAGCTCGACCGCCCCCTCCAGCGTCTCGGCGCTCGCGAGCGTCTTCACCGCGTCGCCGGTGTCGAGGAGCGGACGGTCGAGCGGCACGGCCGGATCCTCGACCACGGAGAGCGTCGCGTCGACCTCGACCGCGATCTCCGCGCCGGTCCCGCACATCTCCCCGTCCGCCATCGCCGCTTTCGCGTCGCCCAGCGCCAACATGGCGCCCTCCTGAAACACCGGGAAGTAGACGGTCGTCCCCCCGGTCACGTCGGTCGTGTCGAGGTTACCGCCGTGGTCGTCGGGCGTGAGCGTCGAGACCGTCCCGCCGCCGGTGGCGACCCCGATCGTTCCGATCACGGGTTCGATCGGTACGTCGATCCCCTCGAACTCGACCGCCCCGGCCTCCGACTCGTCGGCGTCGACCTCGGTGATCCGCGTCGCTGGGTGGTCGATCTCGGGGTCGTCCTGAAGCAGTCCGAACCCGGGTGCGGTGAGCACACGGCCGCGGTCTTCGGCGACGCGCACGGCCTCGATCTCCACCGCGAGGACGTCGCCGGGGCTCGCGCCGGCTACCGCGATCGGTCCCGTCGCGGCGTTGACCTCTTCCGGGATCGCGTCGAGGAGGTCGTCGTCGCGCTGAATCTCGCCGTTCAGACTGTCGATCGTCTCGACCGTCAGCGACTCGCCGTCGGCGGCCTCGTAGACGGGGTCCATCTCCGGACCGAACTCGTAGACGTGGCCGTCGCGGTGTGAGACTGTCTCTCGCGTCATTACGTCCACCTGGGCGCCCCGGTAACAAAAAGCCCGGCCGGCGTCAGCGCGGCGCCGCCGCCTCGGGCGGGACGAGCAGGACGTTGTTCGTCCCGCGCGCGACGATCGACTCCGCGGTGCTCCCGAGGAGGAGCCGCCGGAGTCGGCTCGTCCCGCGCGCGCCGATGAGCGTCGTCGTCGCGCCCACGCGCTCCTCTTCGGCCGTGATCTCGTCGACGGGGTTGCCGGACCTGACGTTGGTCTCGACGTGGAACCCGGTCCGGTCGCCGAGGTCACTCGCAAGCTCGTCCAGCCGCTCCTCGGCGGTCGCCGTCGACTCCGCGTCTCCGCCGCCCACGTGGAGCAGGTACGCCCGCTCGGTCGCGCCCGTCAGCGCCGGGAAGTAGTCGTAGGCGCGCGCCGCGTTCTCGGAGAAGTCGGTGGCGTACAGCACGTCCTGGAACAGGTGTTCCTTCTTGACCGCGTGTCCGTCCGGCGTCTCCTCGATCCGCTCGACGAGCAGCGGCCTGACGGCCGTCCGCGCGACGTTGCGCACGGTGCCGCCGATGAGCCGATTCTGGAGCGGCGCCTGTCCGCGCGACCCGACGACGATCATGTCCGCGTCGAGCCGCTCGGCCAAGCCGTTGATCCGTCGATGCGGCGTCCCGCGGGCGACGTGCGTCTCCACGTCGAACCCCGCGCGCTCGAACACGCTCCGCTGCGGCGCGAGCGCCTCTCGGGCGTCGCTGGCGGCGTCCATCCCCGGCAGCCCGCTGGAGACGTTGTCCGGGACGACCGTCAACAGGTGAACCTCGCTGACACCGATGTTGTCGAGACACTCCAGACAGGTCCGAGATTCGATCGCCGCCTCGTTCGCGTCCGAGAGGTCTGTCGCGAATACGATCCTCATACGCGACTGTTCGTGCTGATGAGTAATATTGTTTTTGTTGTACAATACAAGAATCTTCGAAGACGGCACAGCGGTCGGTCGGTGACGGCACACTCCGGTTCGGGGCCGGTCGCTGCCGGGGGAGCAACCCGCCTCAGGCGTCCGGGTCGGCCGCCGCCGACGGTCCGTGATCGAGGAGCGGCGAGTCCGCGTTCGCACACTCGTCCCGGCCACAGACGCCGGCGTCGTCGCCCGCTCGCTCGACGCCTGCCGTGAGTCCGCCGATCTGCCAGTCGACGGCGTGCCCCGTCGCGCGCTCGTGGTCGTCGAGCGCGGTCCGCGCCCGCCGGAGCGAGTCGAACGCTTCGTCGTACGCACAGTCGGTACAGCGGACGCGAACGGTCGTCGACATGGCCTTCTCTTCGGTCTCGACCATCGTAAGTGCCGCTATCGGCTACTGGGCCGATCGCCCCGGCGTCGGATTCCCTCGGACGGGACTGTATTGAAACGGATACGCAAGATTAAAACATATGTGTGTAGTATTGTCTTTTGCGCACAAACTACTAACCCATGAGCACCGAACTCGATATCGCGGAGACGCTGGACGTGAAAGGACTGAACTGCCCGATGCCTATCGTGAAGACGAAGGGCGCGATCGACGACCTCGCCCCCGGTGAGGTGCTGGAGGTCGTCGCGACCGATCCCGGAAGCGTGAGCGACATCGACGGGTGGGCGACGGGCACCGACGGCGTCACGCTCCTTGAACAGGAGGAGGGCGACGACGTGTACACGCACTACGTCCGCAAGGAAGAATGAGCATGGACGAGATCGGAATCATCGTCTCCAGCGACGACCCGAAGAGCCTCGCGATGGCGACCAACCTCGGCCACGTCGCGCTGACGATGGACACCGACGTGTTCCTTTACTTCACCTTCGACGGACTGACGCACCTGCTGGAGGGCGAGAAAGACCTCTCGTCGGTCCAGCCGCTGCTCGACGAGGGGATGCCGAACCCCTACGACATGCTCGACCAGCTGATCGCCGACGGTGGGGAGGCGGTCACCTCGGTCGCGTGTACGACCACGCTGGACATGCTCCAGTGGGAGCAGGAGGCCATCGACGACGACCTGACGACGCAGTTCGCCGGCGCGGTCACCTTCCTCGAGGCGGCCGAGGAGGCCGATCACGTGTTCACGTTCTGAGCGCCGGCGTCGCGTCGGTCCGCTCCACCCTTCCCGCCGCTGTATGTGTGCCCCTGAGACGTATCGCCGTCCGAAACAACTCTCCCACCGTCCGAAACTCCCGCGCCGTCCGAAGCTTGCCACCGCGAGACGTGTCCGACTCGACGTGAGAACGGATCGATCCTCAATCGGGAGCGTACGGATCACAACTATTTTGGAGAATACTGGAAAAATCACGCACATGCCCTCTGAACAGACCTGTCCGGACTGCGAGGAGCCGCTAGAGGAGATGGAGCTACAGGGAACCGACGCTCTCGGGACGCTCTCCGTGGTCTCCGACGGGTCGAGCGACGGGTTTCTCGGCGGCCTCAGCGCCGACGAGATCCTCACGCCGGTCCCGTACGTGTGCCCCGAGTGCCGGCGGACCCTCATCTACGCGGAATAGCGACCGAAAGTAGCGCGCGAAACCCTGCGACGCCCACCGCCCTCGCGTCGAGTCCGCCTCGTGAGGGGTCTCGGTGCTCCGCTCAGCTCTCGACGGCGGCGCGCTCGGGTTCGTCGTACTTCTCCTCGAACTCGCCGATGAGCTGGCCCATCTTCGCGTACCAGTCGTTGAGCATCCGCTGCATGTCGTCGGCGATCTGGGACGGATCCGTGGGGCTGTACACGTGGTAGTAGCCGCCGTGGTCGTAGTTGATCTGTTCCTTCTGGATGAAGCCGGCGTTCAGGAGGCGCTGGACCGCGCGGTAGGCGGTCGAGCGCTCGCGGTCGACGCGTTCGGCGACCTCGTCGATCGTGAGCGCCTCTTCGGCCGAGACCATCGCTCGGTAGCAGTCCTTGTCCAACTGTTTCAGACCGTGGAAGCACTCGAGTAACCCCTCGCACTCCATGTCTCGTTGGAGCTGTTCGGACATCGAATCGGACATTTTACGTGGTAACTGACGGTTTCCGCCGCAAAAAGTGTTGTGTGTGTCGTACAATCGCGCGCTTCCGAGCCCGGACTCCCGCTCCTCCCGGCGCTGCCCGCGCCGGTCGTTCCCGCCGCGAGGAGGCGCGGCGGCGCGGTTCGGTCCCGGCTCCCGCACGCGGTCGCTACTCGTCGCCGTCGGACGCGTCGTCGTCCGTCTCCTCCGCGTCCTCCTCGTCCGCCGCGAGCCCGGCGGCCTCGACGGCGGCCTCGACCTCGTCGGTCGGGACCGTCCGGAAGCCGTCGGCCTCGGTCACGGTCGCGACCGCGAGGTCGGACGCCTCGAACTCGTCGTCGTGGGCGGCCAAGGCCGCGACCGCGAGTTCGATGCCGTCCTCGAGCGAGAGGTCGTCGCTCCACTCGTCTTCGAGGTGTCCCTGAATGTCCTGCCGGCCGCCGCCGATGACGGTCGCCTTCCACTCGTTGGGCGTACCCGAGGGGTCGGCGGCGAACAGGCGCGGCTCGCCGTCGTCGATGCCGCCGATGAGGAGGGCGGCACCGTACGGGCGCGTGCCACCGCGCTGGGTGTTCTCTTGGATGTGGTCGGTGATGAACTTCGTCAGCGTCTCGACGCCGACGGGCTCGCCGTAGCGGAGGCGGTTCCCCTGCGACTGGCGGCGCGCGAGGTCGATCAGCTGTCGGGCGTCGGCGACGTGGCCGGCGCTCGCGGTGCCGACGTGGTCGTCGAGCTTGTGGAGCTTCTCGATGCTCTCGGCCTCCATCAGCGACGAGGAGGGGCGAGACATCGCGACGAAGACGACGCCGTCGGTCGTCCGGACGCCGACGCTCGGCGCGCCGCGCGAGACTGCCTCGCGGGCGTACTCGACCTGATATATCCGGCCGTCCGGCGAGAACAGCGACGTGCCGCGGTCGTACGCCTGCTGGTCGTTGCCGCCCATCATCGCCGATCACCCGCTCGCGCGGTGTCGCGTTCGGTCATTACCCTCACTTACGTCGGCCCGTTGAAAAAGCATCCGTAACCGGTACGTCTCGGTGGCCGTCGAAACCGCGGGTCCCCGCCGGCCGCGTTCGCCGCCTAGCGGCGGAGTCGAGTTCGCTGACGAAGCGCCGGTAGGAGCCGTTAGCTTCCGTCGCCGACGGATATAACCACGCAGGTCGCGTAGTCATAGTGACATTGACGCCCACACGAACTACAGCCGCGCTGCTGGCCGCGTTAACGGTGCTGTCCGTCGTCGGCGGCGGGTTCGCGGTCGGCGGCGCGGCGGCGGTACCGGACGCGCGGATCACCCTCACCGAGGTCGGCGTGTCTCCGGGCGCTCCGACCGTCGACGAGCGCGCGACGCTGAACGTCACGGTCTCGAACTCCGGCGGCAGCGACGCGGCGGCGAACCTCACGACGGTCCGCGTCCGGGACGCGGACGGCGACGTGCTCGACAGCGCCTCGGGCGTCGGGGCGCTCTCGGCGGGCGACTCGCTGGACGCGACGCTGTGGACGACGTTCAGGGAACCGGGCGAGAAGCGGCTCACCGTCGAGGTCGTCGCGAACCAGTCGACGAGCGGCGAGTTCGTGACTGTCAGCCGCGACGTCGTGTTCGAGGTGCGCCCGACCGAGGTCGCGCTCGACCTCCGCACCCGCGCGCTCGACCCCGAGGACCTCCGGAGCGACGACGAGAGCGAGAGCGCCACCGGCGACCTCGGCATCGGCGGCATTCAGGGCATCTTCGGCGGGGGCGGCGGGCTCGATACCGGCGACGGCGGTCAGGACGAGGCGTCGCCGCCGGCCGTCGATTCGCCCGTCGAGGTGACCGTGGTCAACACCGGCACGACGGCCGCCGACCGGATCAGCCTCCGCGCCGTCGGGGCCGCGGTCGACGGTGACGGCGCGGAGACGGTCGACGTCGGCCCGTTCGTCGTCGAGGGCGTGGCGCCCGGCGAGGAGCGACGCGTGATCGTCGATCTCGGACCGCTCGACCGGCGCTCGGACGTGACGGTCACCGCCGCCTTCCGCGCCGACACGGACCGGCGGAACGATCGCGGCGCCGACCGGAGCGCGGAGTCGACGGTGACGTACCCCGTCCGCGAGGCGACGCCGACCGTGACCGACGCGACCGTGCGCGAGACCGCTGACGGTGTCGTCGTCGACGCCAACCTCGGCAACGCGGGGAGCGGCGAGATGACCGGTGCGGTCGTCTCGGTCGGCGACGCGCCCGGCGTCGCGCCGACCCCCGCAGGCGGCGAGTACTTCGTCGGGACGCTCGGCGCCAGCGACTTCGTCGGCTTCGACGTGACGACCGCGGCGAACGTCACGGTCGCCGAGGAGATCCCGATCCGCGTCACGTACACCGAGCGCGGCGTGCGGTACACGGAGACGTTCTCGGTGGCCGCGCCGGAGCCGGCTACCGACGATCGCGACGGCGGCGGCACCCTCGGCCGACTCGGCGCCGGCGGGCTGGGGACCGTGGGGACGGTCGCGAGCGGCCTCGCGCTCGTCGGCCTCGCCGGGGCGGTCGGCGTCGCGGTCAGGACCGGACGAATCGGGGGACCGACCGGGCGACGACGCGACGGGTCGGCGCCGTGAGCCGGAACCGCACGACCGACGAGGCGGAGGATCTTGCGGCCGGTCGGGCGACGAACGGCGCTGCGGCCGACTGGGAGACGAGCGGCGACAGCAATCTCGCTGACGACGACTACGCCGTCGCGCTCCGCGGGGTCGTCAAGCGGTATCCGAGCGGGGGCGGCGAGCCGGTGGTCGCGCTCGACGATGTCGACTTCGCGGCCCGGCCCGGCGAGTTCGTCGCGGTAGTCGGGCCGAGTGGCTCCGGCAAGTCGACGCTGCTGAACGTCCTCGGGCTCCTTGACGACCCCACTTCTGGCCGACGGCTGCTCGGCGACACCGACGTGACGAGCCTCTCCGTCGCGGAGCGAACGCGGGCGCGCAAGGAGTCGATCGGGTTCGTGTTTCAGGACTTCCACCTGCTGCCGACGCTCACCGCCGTCGAGAACGTCGCGATGCCGACGGCGTTCGACCCCGGCGACGCGAGCGACCGGGCCGCGAACCTGCTCGCGCGGTTCGGGCTCGGCGACCGGCTCGACCACGAACCGAACGAGCTCTCCGGCGGGCAGAAACAGCGCGTCGCGATCGCCCGGTCGCTGATAAACGAGCCCGCGGTCCTGCTCGCGGACGAGCCGACGGGGAACCTCGACACCGACACCGGCGAGGCGATCCTCGCCGAGTTCGAGCGCGTCAAGGCCGAGGGGGTCGCCGTCATCGCTGTCACGCACGATCCGCTCGTCGAGGAGTACGCCGACCGCGTCGTCGACCTCACCGACGGCGTGCTGACCGGCGGCTTGCCCGGCGAGTCCGATCCGCACGCCGACGCGGACCGGCGCGGCGGCCGCGACGCCGGCCGGACCGCTCCGGGACCGCAGATGGGCGGTGACCGCGGATGAGCGGTGACCGCGGATGAGCGCCGACGACCGCGCACCGGGGGGCGCCGCCGGCTGGCTCCGCGGCTGGCGCCCCGCGGTGTCGATGGCGTCGCGGAACCTCCGACGAAACCGGGTCCGGACCGTGCTGGCGGTCCTCGGGGTCTGTATCGGGGTCCTCGCGGTCGCGGCGCTCGGCATCTTCGGGAACGTGCTGGCGCTGGGCGCGGACGACGCCATCGGCGATATCGGCACGCAGGTCGTCGTGTCGCCGAACACCGACGCCGGCGTGGAGTCGCTGTCCGACGCGGACATCGCCTCGATCCGCCGGGCGGTCGGCGAGCCCGCAGTGATCCCGCTGTACTCCGACAGCGCCACGGTCGCGCGGCAGGGCGACCAGACGTTCGCGACGGTGTACGGGGTCGAAGAGCCCGCGCTGGCGTACGAGGCAGCCGAGGGGCGACTCCCCGAGCGGCACCGACAGGGCGCGATCCTCGGCGCGGGGATCGCCGAGGACCTCGGCGCCGGCGCGGGCGACACCGTCGAGATCGCCGGCTCGCAGGTCCGCGTCATCGCGGTGTTGGTCGAGAGCCAGACGTTCAGCCCGGTCGCGCCCGACGACGCGGTGTACCTCCCCGAGTCGGCGTTCTCGGCCGACGGCTACGCGCAGGCGCTCGTCGTCTCCGACACCGGCGCCGAGGCGCGGGCGGCCGCGGACGCCATCCGCGAGGCGGTGAACGCCCGCGAGGACCGGGTGGAGCTGTTCGAGCTGGCCGCCCTCGTCGACGAGATCAACGAGTTCTTCGGCCTCCTCTCGACGTTCCTGCTCGGGCTCGGCGCGATCTCCCTCGTCGTCGCCGGGGTCTCGATCCTCAACGTGATGCTGATGAGTACCGTCGAGCGCCGGCAAGAGATCGGGGTGATGCGCGCGGTCGGCGTCGCCCGCCGCGACGTGTTGCGCGTCCTGCTCGCGGAGGCCGGGCTGATCGGCGCGGCCGGCGCCGCGGCCGGCACCCTGCTCACCGTCCTGCTCGTCGCGGGCCTGGTCCTCGCGACGCCCGCCGTCGATACGGCGCTCGTGCTCGACCGTACGAACGCCTACTACCTCCTCTTGGCGCTCGGCTTCGGCGTCGGCGTGGGGCTCGTCAGCGGCGCGTACCCCGCGTGGAAGGCGGCCAACGAGCGGCCCGTCGAGGCGCTTCGGAGCTGACGCGGTCGCCGACATCCACAGCCGAGCGTCCGCGGGACCCCTCGCGACGGTCCGACCGGATCTACTCCAGTCGGCGGTCGCGGAACGCGCGGATCACGTCCTGACGCGCGATGATCCCGATGATACGGCCGTCGTCGTCGACGACGGGCACGCGGTTGATGTCGGGGTCGTCGCCGACGAGCAGGTCCAGCACGTCGTCGACGCTCACGTCCGGCGTCACGGTCGCCACGTCCGCGCTCATCACCTCGGAGACGGGTCGGTCCGCGTTGCGGAGCATGTCGACGCCCAGATCGAGGTCGGCCCACGGGCGCTTCACCTGATACGAGAGGGTGTCCACGAACGGAGGGAGTCCGACGGGGATCCACAGCGTCTCGTCCTCCGGCTCGAACAGGTCGACGAGGTCGGACTCGGTGACGATCCCGACCACCCGCTCGTCCTCGTCGACGACCGGGAACCCGCTGAACTCGTACCGAGCGAACCGCTTGAACGCGTCGGCGACGTCGTCGTCCGGCGAGACCGTCTTCACGTCCGGCTCCATCAGGTCGCGGGCGGTCAGTGTCATACCGGAGCGTCACGGCGGGAGGCCGTAGGCGTTTCGCCCCGACAACGCGACGGGACCGCGAGTTCCGCGGACGCGTCCGGAGACGCGCCGTGGGGGGTCGCGTCTCGACGTAACGGACTTACGGACCCGGAACGCAGTCGTCAACATGTACCGGAAGGGACACGTCGGGGCCTCGCTCGTCGTCTACGCCCCGTTCGGGTTTCTCGTCACCGCCCTCCTCTCGATAGAGGCCGGCCTCGTCGGCGCCGCCGGCGTCGCCTCGACGGCGATGGTCCCCGACCTCGACATGCGAGTTCCCGTCGTCACGCATCGGGGGATCACGCACACCGTCTGGTTCGCGCTGCTCGTCGGAGTCGTCCTCGGGGGCGTCGGGCTGGCGGTCGGGCTTCAGCGCGGACTCGCCGAGGCGCTGCTGTTCGGCGCCGCCGCGTTCCTGTTCGGCGCCGTGACGATCGTCTCGCACATCCTCGCGGACGCGCTCACACCGACGGGCATCCGACCGTACGCGCCCGTGCGAGACACCGAGTATTCGCTCGACCTGTTCACCGCGGCGAATCCCTTCGCGAACTACGGACTGTTGGGACTGGGCGGCGTCGTCGTCGCGGTCGCGCTCGTCGCCGGCGAGGCGGTTCCGGTGTAGCACTCGATCCGGCGGCGACGGCGGACGGATCGGCGGGGCCGGCGCTCGCCGACCGGTCGGTCGTAGAAATGGCCGGGGTGGGCTCCGAACCCACGATCTCCGCATGTCCCAGGTCCGAGGCTCGGCGGAGCCACGGGAAGGACGCGGACGCTTCCAAGGCGTCACCGCACCGAATCTCCGAACCCTATGAGTGCGGCGCTATGTCCAGCTAAGCCACCCGGCCTCACCTCCTCGTACCGCGATGAGACCCTTTAACCTTCCCATCCGTCGGAGGGTTGTGAACCGATCGCAGATCGCCGCGGCCGGTCGCCTTCGGGAGGATCGCTTCGGGGGCTGTCGCTTTCGGGAGGATCGCTTCGGGGGCTGTCGCTTTCGGGAGGATCGCTTCGGGGGCTGTCGCTTTCGGGAGGATCGCTTCGGGGGCTGTCGCTTTCGGGGGCGATCGCTCCCGCCTCGGGCCGGCGGCGCGGGCGGCGCGTCGGGAGCGCGGTGAACGCGGTGACTGGGCTCGATCGACCCCGAGCCAGCGGATTTATGCCGGGCGCGGCGTATCTCCGGCGTATGAGCCTTCCCGACCTGCTCGCGGGGACCGTCGGCGACGAGGACGTCGTCGCCGAGGTACCGCTGGGCGGCGACGATCGACTCGCGGTCACGCCCACCCGGACCCTCGTCTACCGCGGCGACGGACTCCTGTCCGACGAGTCCGTCGACGAGTACGGCCACGACGTCGAGCGAATCGAGGTCTCGACGGGACGCCGCAAGGCGAAGATCACCCTCGGGTACGGCCTCGACGGCGACGAGACGCTCTCGGTACCGACCAAGCGCGTCGACGATGTCCTCCACCCGATCCTCGCGGGCGTCCTCTCCGCGAGCGGCGTCACCGGGCCCGGCGAGACGGTCGTGCGCACCTTCCGCTTCTCGGAGCTCACCCTGATCGTCACCAGCGAGCGACTGGTCAAACACGTCGGCTCGGCGGTCTGGGACCCCGAGTTCGAGGAGTTCGGCTACGACGACCTCACCGGGCTCGACTTCGAGGAGGGGACCGTCGCCACCGCGGTCGTCCTCGTCCACGACGGCCGCTCGGAGCGGTTCAAGGCCCCGAACGAGTCCGCCCGGGCGGTCCGGGAGACGCTCGCCGACGCGGTGTGCTCGTTCCACGGCGTTGACAGCTTAGAGGAGTTCCGCGTCGCCGCCGCCGAGGCCGAGGAGGCGGCGTCCGACGCCGAACAGACCGGCACGACCGACTTCGGCGAGGGACCGGACCCGCTGTCGGCTTCCCCGGCCGCCGACGCCGAGGCGGACGCCGACGCGGCGCCCGGCGCCGAGGCGGAGCCAGACTCCGGCGGGCTCGGAACGGAACCGAAGGGCGCGGGCGGACGCGACTCCGCCGGGGGGTCGGAGTCGCTCGCCGGGGGCGACGGGCCCGGAGCGACGACCGAGAGCGCGGAGTCGGCGTCGGTCGGATCGCCGGAACCGAGCGGCGGCAGCGACCCGCTCGACGACCCGCTCGCCGCGGACGCCGCCGTCGACGACGCGGCCGAGGACCCTCTCGCGGGAGACGCGGGCGCGACGGAGTCGACGGGCCCCCTAGCGGGAGACGAGGCCGGGGCGGAGTCGACGGACTCCCCCGCCGGCGACGCGCCCGAAGCCCCAGGGGAAGGCGCCGAGCGAGGGGCCGGAGGCGAGCCCGCGGCGGTCGGCGAGGAAGCGGTCGCGGCGGACGGCGAGACCGACGGCGTCGTCCCGGACGACGACGCGTTCGACGGCTCGCCGTTCGAGAGCGCCGGCGTCGAGGACGCGGACCTCGCGAGCGAGGTCGCCGCGCTGCGGCGCACGGTCGAGGCGCAGTCCGAGCGCCTGGACCGGCAGTCGACGCTCATCGAACAGCTGATCGAAGAGCTCCGACGCGGCCGGTGACCGGGAGCAGGGCAGTCGCGGCCTCCTTCCCCGCAGCGGTCGTGCCGATTCTCTCCGCTGAGACTCGCGTCGGATCCGTTAACCGAGCGGCGGCGAACGTCAGACCGTGATAGGCGGACTGGGAACGCGGATCGGCGCGGTGTTGAGCGACGTATCGAGCACGGAGGGGCGGCTGGCGGTCACCGCGGCCATCGCCCTCGCGACGCTCGGCGTCGGCTGGCTGCTGCTGCCGCGGGCGGTCCGCGCCGGCGAGCAGACCGTCACCGACTGGGTCGGGCGGCTCCTCGACGAGCGGCTGTCGGAGTCGACGGAGGGCGCGGTGGAGACGCTGCGGGAGGGGATCCCCGCGTCGTTCCTCCTGCGGCTCGCGGTCGGACTCCTACAGCTCGCGCTGTTCGCGCTCGCGGGCGTCGCCGTGCTGACGCTGTGGGGCCGGTTCGCACTCGTGGTCGCGGTGCTGCCGCTCGTGGAGAACGCCGCCCGGGTCGGCGGGCAGGTGATCGCCTCGGCGCTGCTGCTCGGCGGTGCGTACGTCGTCAGCGACGTGGTGGAGACGTACGTCGGCGAGCTGTCGGCGGACAGCGACCGGATCACCGCCCACCAGGAACAGCTGCTCACCCGGCTCGCACAGGTCGGCCTGCTCGTGCTCGCGCTGATAACCGTCCTCGGCATCTGGGGCGTGAACCTCGGCGGCCTCCTCGTCGGGGCTGGGTTCCTCGGGATCGTCCTCGGGATGGCGGCCCGGCAGACGCTGGGCTCGCTCATCGCAGGCTTCGTGTTGATGTTCGCCCGCCCCTTCGAGATCGGCGACTGGGTGGCGATCGGCGACGAGGAGGGGTTCGTCACCGACATCACGATCATGAACACCCACATGCGCAACTTCGACGGGGAGTACGTCGTGGTACCAAACGACCTCGTCGCCAACCAGGCGATCACCAACCGGAGCCGGGAGGGGCGCCTCCGGATCCACATGGAGGTCGGGATCGGCTACGACGACGACCCGGACGAGGCCAGCGAGATCGCCGAGGATGTCTTAGAGAACATCGGCGTCATCGCGAACAACCCCCAGCCGTACGCGATCCCGTCCGGATTCGGCGACTCGGCGATCCTGCTTGACCTCCGGTTCTGGATCGACCCGCCGACCCCGCAGGCGCGGTGGCGCTCGAAGGCGCTCGCCGTCGAGCGGATCCAAGAGCGGTTCGCGGACGCCGGCATCTCGATCCCCTACCCGCAGCGGACCGTCTCGTACCCGCCGGAGAAGGCGGCGGCTGACGACACGGTCGAACGCGTCGAACAGACCGACGAAAACGGCGACGGGCGGTCGCGAGACCGACCGGCCTGACGCGCCGCCGCGGCGGCGCTCCCGCTACCCGTCTGGCCCCTTCTGCTACCCGCCGGACCCCCCTACCGGTCGGACGGACCGGTGTAGCCGCTCGGCAGCTCCGACCCGCGGCCGGTGAACAGCCGCTCGAACCGCTCGATCTTGTCCAACACGTAACTGAGCGCCGCGGTGAGCGAGTCCGCGCCGATCGAGAGCAGGTGGCGCGCCCCCTTCGTGCGGTCGGCGTGGTAGAAGCTGACCTCGCCCTCGGGGTCGGTGTTCCGCTCCGGCATCACCACGAGGTCCTGTCTCGTGGGGCCGTGACGGAAGACGAGCACGTCCGTGAGTGAGTCCGCGCCGTAGGTGACCACGTCGTGGAGGACGCTCCACTTCGGCGGCGTCTCCTCGGCGAGCGCGTCCGCGTCGACGACGTTCCGCATCGTCGTCGCCGCCGAGACGCTCTCCAAGCTCGAGGCGCGTCGCTTCCGAAGCCACGCGAGCAGTCGCTCGACGAGGTCGCGGAAGCCGTCCGGCTCCGAGAACCGGCCGGCCGACCGCTCCGCGGGCAGCGACCCCCGCGTCACTTCGGTCCGCTCTCCCATGCGAGTATCCCCGGTCCCATCGCGTTAATAGATATCGGTCGGTACTGTCGACCGCCTCGCCGCGGGGCGACCGGCCTCGCGGCTCAGCGGTCCCGACCGAACCCGGCCGCGACCGTCTCCTCGTCGACCGAGAGGACGGTCGGCCGGCCGTGCGGACAGGCGTACGGGCGGTCGCACTCGCCGAGACGGTCGAGCAGCCCCCGGAGGTCGTCGCGAGCGAGGTCCGAGAACTCGCCGCGCTTCAGCGACGGGTGACACGCCAGGTCCGCGAGCAGGTCGTCGCGCGCGTCTCGCGCCGTCCTCGGGTCCGCCCCGACGAGCGCGGCGAGCGCGTCGCGGAAGGCGTCGGCGTCGGCGGTCCGGCCGAACGGCGCCGGGACAGTCCGGAGGCGACGCGTGCCGCCGCCGAACGCCTCGGTCTCGAAGCCGAGCGCGGCGAGGTCGTCCGCGTGCGCCCTCGCGGCCGCCGCCTCGTCGGTCGACAGCGAGACGGTCGCGGGCGGGTCGAGCGGGGCCGTCGGCACCGGCTCGCCGTCGAACGCGCGGGCCAGCCGCTCGTAGTTCACCCGCTCGTGGGCCGCGTGGCCGTCGATCACGAGGAGCTCGTCGCCGGCCTCGACGAGGACGTACAGGTCGCGGAAGGTGCCTATCGGCACGGCGTCGGCGAACGCGCCGGGCCGCGAGCCGTCGTCCGCGCCGACCGGATCGAGGGCGCCGTCGAGGTCGGTGGCGACGTCCGCGGCCCGCCGGAGGTCCGCGCCGGTGAGCGCGTCCTCGACGACCGACGCGACCGCGTCGGCGACCGCGTCGGCGTCGCGGAGCCCCACCTCCCGCTTCGCCGGGTGGACGTTCGGGTCGACCCGAGCGGGCGGCAGCGACACGTCGACCGCGGCCACCGGCTCGCGGCCGTCGGGGAGGAGCCGCCCGTAGCCGTCGCGGACCGCGGCCGCGAGCCGGTCGTTCCGGACCGGGCGGCCGTTCACCGAGACGCGGACGTGATCGCGGGAGGACCGGGTGATCGACGGGTACGCCAGCGTGGCCGAGACCTCGACGCCGACGGCGTCCGCGTCACCCTCACCGCCGGGCGGCGCGTCGACGCTCGCGGCCACCGTCGTCGACCGGCTCGCGGTGTCGCGGTCGTACACGCCGAGCAGCGCGTCCGTGCGGTCGGTCCCCGGCGTCGACAGCGTCGTCGACCCGTCGTGGTCGAGCGTGAACGCCACCGACGGGTTCGCCAGCGCGTAGTCGGCGACGAGCGAGGAGATCCGCGCGAACTCCGCGTTCGCCCCCGCGAGTGACTCCCGACGCGCCGGCCGGGTCGCGAACAGGTCCTCGACGAGGACCGTCGTCCCGCGGGCGCGGCCCGCGGGTTCGACGCTGACACCGTCGGTCGAGTCGGACGCGCTCGACCGGTTCCCCCGGTCGGCGGTCCCGTCGACGACGACGCGGGTGCCGACCTCGTCGCCGGAACTCGTGACGACCTCCAGCCGGGCGGCCTCGGCGATCGCCGCGAGCGCCTCGCCGCGGAACCCCAGTGACGGGACGCCCACCGGGTCGCCGTCGGGCGCCAGCTTGCTCGTCGCGTGGCGCTCGACGGCCCGGGCCGCGTCCGCGCGGGCCATGCCCCGACCGTCGTCCGCGACGCGGATCCGGTCGGTGCCGTCGCCGTCGACCGCGACGTCGATCCGCGAGGCGCCCGCGTCGAGCGCGTTGTCGACGAGTTCGCCGACGACGCGGGCGGGTCGAGTGACGACCTCGCCGGCCGCGATCCGGTCGACGGTCGCCGGGTCAAGCCGACGGACGCGACTCTCGCTCTTGGACCGATCACCGGTACCCGACCGGCCGCGCTCGCCGTCTCGCTCACCCGTCATCGTCGACTCGCGACTGGAGGTCGTGGAGAGCGTTCAGCGCCTCGATCGGCGTCATCCGCGCCAGATCGAGGTCGCGAAGCTCCGCGGCGAGGCCGGGGGGCGCGCCGGCGGCAGGCCTGTCGTCGTCGCCGCCCGTCGGCTCCGCCCGCTCGCTTTCGGGCGGGGTGTCCGCCTCGGACCCGGATCGGCTGCCGTCCTCCGACGCCTCCTCCGCGAGGAACTCGCGCAGCGACGCGTCGCCGTCCCGGTCGCCCTCTGCCTCGCCCTCGCCCGACCGGTCCGCCGGGTCGACCGCGTCCTCGCGTCCGGCTCCGCTCGGCGCCCGCCACCGGTCCGCCTCCTCCGCGGCGACGAGGTCGCGGGCGCGGTCGACGACCGCCCCCGGGACCCCGGCGAGCTCCGCCACCTCGACGCCGTACGACGACGACGAGGCGCCCGGCACGACCCGGTGGAGGAAGGTAACGTCGCCGTCTTCCCGGGTGGCGGTGAAGTGGAGGTTGAAGACGCGCTCTCGCTCGTCGGCGAGGTCGGTGAGCCCGTGGTAGTGCGTCGCGAAGAGCGCGGTCGCGCCCAGCTCGTCGTGGAGGAACTCGGCGGCCGCGCGGGCGATGGCGCGCCCGTCGGTCGTGGCCGTGCCCCGGCCGACCTCGTCGAGGAGGACGAGCGAGTCGGGGCCGGCGTCGTGGAGGATCTCCGTCAGCTCGCTCATCTCTCGCATGAACGTCGACTGGCCGCCCGCGATGTCGTCGGAGGCCCCGACGCGGGTGAACACCCGGTCGAAGACGGGGAGCGTGGCGGCCTGCGCTGGAACGAACGACCCCGTCTGCGCGAGCACGACGGCGAGCGCGACCGACCGCATGTACGTCGATTTCCCGCTCATGTTCGGCCCGGTGATCACGGCGACGGAGCCGCGCGGGAGGTCCGCGTCGTTCGGGACGAACGCGTCCTCGGCCCGCTCGACGACCGGGTGTCTGCCGCCCTCGATCTCGACGCCCGCGGTGGCCGCCCCGTCCGCGTCGGGGGACTCGTCGACGCCCTCCCGCAGTTCGGGCCGGACGTAGTCGTGTTCGACCGCGACCGCGGCGAGCGACGCCAGCGCGTCGAGTTCGGCGAGCGCGTCGGCGAGGGCCTGGATCCGCTCGGTCTCGGCCGCGACGCGCTCGCGGACGTCGACGAACAGCTCGTACTCCAGCGCGTCCGCGCGCTCGGCGGCCCCGACGATCTCCTCTTCGCGCTCCTTCAGCTCCGGCGTGACGTAGCGCTCGCTGTTCTTCAGCGTCTGCCGACGCCGGTAGTCGTCGGGGACGCGGTCGAGGTTCGCGTCCGTCACCTCGATGTAGTAGCCGTGGACCTGGTTGTGGCCGACGGACAGCGAGTCGATCCCGGTGCGTTCGCGCTCGCTCGCCTCCAGATCCGCGACCCACTCGCGGCCCTCGCGCTCGGTGGCGCGCAGGTCGTCGAGGTCGCCGTCGAACCCCTCGCGGATCACCCCGCCCTCGGTGATCTCCTGCGGCGGGTCGGTCGCGATCGCGTCGTCGATCAGCTCGCGGACCTCGGTCAGCTCGTCGAGTCGGTCGCGGAGGTCGCGGAGGTGGTCGGTGCGGGGGAGGTCGGCGCCGTCCTCCGCGGCGGCCTGTTCGCCCTCGGCGCCCGCGAGCGTCGCCTTCAGCCCGGGGACGACCGCGAGCGTCCGGTGGAGCGACCGCAGGTCGCGGGCGTCGGCCCGACCCCGGGAGACGCGGCTCACCAGCCGCTCGAGGTCGTATGCTGTCGCGAGCGCGTCGGCGATCCCCTCGCGGGCGAGGCTCCGGTCCGCGAGCTCCCCGACCGCGTCGTGGCGGCTCCGGATCGCGTCGGCGTCGACGAGCGGGCGGCGGAGCCAGCGCTCGAGACACCGGCGCCCGAGCGCGCAGCTCGTCTCGTCGAGGGCGTCGAACAGCGTGTCGCTCGCGCCCAGCCCGCGGTTCTCGAACAGCTCCAGGCTGCGCTGGGCCGCCGCGTCGAGCCGGAGCCGGTCGCGGGGGTCGTACCGCCGGACCCGGGTCACGTACGAGAGCGGGCCGTCGTCGCCCTGCGTGTACTCGGCGTACGCGAGCACCGCGCCGGCCGCCCGTAGCTCCGCGTCCGCGTCGAAGCGCCGCTCGGGCGCGGGGAGGTACGGCTCCAGCCGCTCGGTCGCAGTCCGGCGGTCGAAGGCGCCGGCGTCGTAGTCGTGCGTCGTCCACCCGCGCTCCGCGTCGCTCGGCTCGAAGGCCGGCGCGTCCGGCCCCGCGATGAGTTCGGCCGGGGCGATCCGGTCGAGTTCGCCCGCGACCGCGTCCGGACCGCCGGACGTGACGAGGCACTCGCCGGTCGAGACGTCGACCGCGGCGAGCCCGACGGTCGTCTCGGCGGAGTCGTCGTCTTCGGCCGCCACCGCCGCGACGTAGTTCGTCGTCCCCGACTCGAGGAGGTCGTCCTCGACGACGGTCCCGGGCGTGATCACCTCGGTGACGGCGCGGTCGACGAGCCCCGACGCCTGCGCAGCGTCCTCGACCTGGTCGCCGAGCGCGACGCGGTAGCCCGCGTCGAGTAGCGACTCGAGGTAGGGGGCCGCGTTGTCGATCGGGATCCCGGCCATCGGGTAGTCGCCGGTCGAGTCGGACCGCTCGGTCAGCGTCACCTCGCAGACGCGGGCCACGGTCTCGGCCGCCTCGCAGAACGCCTCGTAGAAGTCGCCGACCTGAAACAGGACGAGGGCGTCCCCGTGGGCCGCACAGAGGTCGGCGTACTGCGAGAGCATCGGCGTGAGATCCTCGCGGGCGGCGGCGATCCCGGGCGGTAGCCCCGTCACCGTCTCCCTGTCCGCCGGTTCCATACGCCGTACCCGGGCGGCCGCGGTGATAAACGGTGCGGAGGCGAGGAGCGGCAAGCGAGTGGGGCCGCGAGGGAGCGAGCGGAGGCGGCGGGCGACGCGAACGCCGGCCCCGACGTGACCCCCGCTTCGCCGGACGGCCGCCGTCGGGACTCTTACGGTCCTCCGTCCCCCAGTACGGCCGTGACGAACCGAACGATCGTCGTGGTGCTCGCCGGGGCGTTCGTCGGCATGACGGCGCTGCTCGTGATCGCGGGGATCGTCCTCCACCCGATCGCGTTAGCGCTCGCGCTGCCGTTCGGCGCCGTCTCGTACTTCCTCTGGTACCACGCCAGCGGACGCCTCGACGACCAGGCCCGGCGGTCCGCCGAGCGGGCGGGACCGACTGAGCGCGAGCGCGCGAGACAGCGCGCCCGCGCCGAGGCCAACCGAGAGCGCGCGTACCGCGCCGCCGGGACCGACGGCGGTCGGAGCGCGCGCGGCCGACGGGCCGGCGCTCGCGGTCCCGGCGGAGCCGGGGGTGGGGACCCCAGTGACCGCGCGCCCGCGGCCGACCGGATGAGCGAACGGGAGGCGTACGAGACCCTCGGCCTCGACCGCACGGCCGACGGCGAGACGGTTCGCCGGCGGTACCGAGAGCGCGCGAAGCGGCTCCACCCGGACGGCGAGGACGGCGACGAGGAGGACTTCAAGCAGCTCAACGAGGCATACGAAGTGCTGAAGGAGTGACCGCCGGCCGATCGCCTCACGCCGCGTCGAGCGCGGCGGCGACCGCCCGCTCCGCGTCGTCGCGGTCGGACCGCGTGTTGACGTTGGTGAACGTGCGGTCGGTCGTCAGCGAGCGGATCGCCGCGTCGTCGACGACGACCTCGTCCAGCCGGTCCACCAGCGCCAGCACCTTCCGGTCGCCGCGACCGAGCGCGCGGTCGCAGGCGACCGCGGCCGGCTCCGTCGCGTAGACCGCCTGCGTCGTCTGGTACCACCGCCCGTCGAGCCGTGGGACCGCGGCCTCCGCGCCCGCGGCCGCCTCGCGGAGGTGGGCGAGGAAGCCCGGGTCGACGAACGGCATGTCGCAGGCGACGACGACGGCGTAGGGGTCGGTTGCCGCCCGGCAGGCGTTCCGGATCCCCGCCAGCGGGCCGCGGTCCGGCGCCTCGTCGAGCGCCCAGCGGACGGACAGCGGGACCGCGGCCAGCGCGTCGGCGATCGCCTCGCGCTGGCCCGGGCGGCAGTTGACGACGAGTTCGTCGACGACGGGGTCGCCGCCGCTCGCGCGGTCGGCGCCGGGCGGGACCGGGTCGTCGGTCCCCGCGAGCCGGTCCGCGACCCGACGGATCATGGGGGTCCCGGCGATCGGCGCCACCGCCTTGTCCGCGTCGCCGAAGCGCGTCGAGCGGCCGCCGGCGAGGATGGCTCCGGTCGTCACGCTCGCGGCGTAGACGGCGGGGAGACTTCGCGGTTGCGGTGGCGACGCGCGAGCGCGGAGCGCGGCCGCGACGGACCGCGCTTCCGATCGCGACTGAACGGCGCGCTCGCCCGTCCATCCGCCCGAAAGCGACCCGTTAAGTGGCCGGCGACCCAAGCTATATTCATGCCAGAGGCCACGGATCTGGAGGAGCTGAAGCGGGGGACCGAGCTGGTCAAGCGCGGCTTCGCGCAGATGCAGAAGGGCGGCGTGATCATGGACGTCGTCAACCGCGAGCAGGCCCGCATCGCGGAGGACGCCGGCGCGGTCGCCGTGATGGTCCTCGAACACGTCCCGGCCGACATCCGGAAGCGCGGCGGCGTCGCCCGGATGCCCGACCCCGAGCGCGTCCCGGAGATCATCGACGAGGTCTCGATCCCGGTGATGGGGAAGTCCCGGATCGGCCACCGCAAGGAGGCGGAGATCCTGGAGGCGCTCGGGATCGACATGATCGACGAGTCCGAGGTGCTCACGCCCGCCGACGACGAGTACCACACGGACAAGCGCGACTTCACCTCCCCGTTCGTCTGCGGGGCCCGGAACCTGCCGGAGGCGCTCCGCCGCATCAACGAGGGCGCGGCGATGATCCGGACGAAGGGCGAGGCCGGCACGGGCGACGTGAACCAGGCCGTCAAACACCAGCGCACGATCAAAAACCAGATCCGGACGCTCACCGGGCTCAACCACGAGGAGCGCGAGAAGTGGGCCCGCGAGCACGGCGCGCCCCGCGACCTGGTCCACGAGACCGCCGAGGCCGAGCGCCTCCCCGTCGTCAACTTCGCCGCCGGCGGCATCGCGACGCCGGCCGACGCCGCGCTGATGATGTACCACGGCTGCGACGGCATCTTCGTCGGCTCCGGCGTCTTCGGCGCGGAGGACCCCGAGGCGATGGGCACCTCGATCGTCGAGGCCGTCAACAACTGGGACGACCCCGAGGAGCTCGCCCGGATCGCGAGCGGCAGCGGCAAGGGGATGAAGGGTCAGTCCAACGAAGACATGGCCGAAGAAGAGCAGCTCCAGGGCCGCGGCGTTTAAATACGCGGTCTCGGGCCGCGCGACGATCTGTGATAACTGAGCCCGTGTGGCGGGCGTAGCGACGAGCGACCGTCAGACCGCGAACCCCGCCTGCGACCGTTCCGACGTTGATAGCGACACGCGGCGACCGCTCGACTGCGCCGAACGTCTCGTCGCTCCCGCCGCCGGACTCGCCGCCTCGGCGATCGCACGCTCGTCGGTTTCGAACTGATCGGGCCGGGGGTCGCGAACGGACAGCCTCTTCCCGGTCGACCGTCAGGAACGGACGGACATGCTGATCGCCGGAACCGTCGTGGCCGACTCCGAGACCGTCATCCCCGAGGGCGCCGTCGTCGTCGAGGGGAACACGATCGCCGCGGTCGGCGACGAGAGCATCCTGCGGGACCGATATCCCGACCACGAGCGGCGCGCGTTCGACGTCGTCGCGCCCGGCCTCGTCGGCGGCCACGTCCACTCCGTCCAGTCGCTGGGGCGGGGGATCGCGGACGACGACGCCCTCCTCGACTGGCTGTTCGACGCGGTGTTGCCGATGGAGGCCGCGATGGACGCCGAGGCCACCCGCGCGGCCGCCGAACTCGGCTACTTGGAGTGTCTCGAGTCGGGCACGACGACCGTCGTCGACCACCTCTCGGTGAACCACGCGAACGAGGCGTTCGAAGCCGCGATCGAGACCGGGATCCGCGCGCGGCTCGGGAAGGTCCTGATGGACCGCGACTCGCCGGACGGCCTCTTGGAGGAGACCGACGCCGCGCTCGCGGAGAGCGAGGCGCTCATCCGGGAGTACCACGGGGCCGCAGGCGGGCGCGTCCGGTACGCGGTCACCCCGCGGTTCGCCGTCACCTGTACGGAGGCCTGCCTGCGCGGCTGCCGCGAGTTGGCCGACCGGTACGACGGCGTGACGATCCACACCCACGCCAGCGAGAACGAGGACGAGATCGAGACGGTCGAGGCCGACACCGGAAAGCGGAACATCCTCTGGCTCGACGAGGTCGGGCTGACTGGGCCGGACGTGACGCTCGCCCACTGCGTCCACACCGACGAGCGCGAGCGCGAGGTGCTCGCCGAGACCGACACGGTCGTCACCCACTGCCCCTCCTCGAACATGAAGCTCGCCTCGGGGATCGCCCCGGTTCAGGACTACCTCGACCGCGGGATGACGGTCGCGCTCGGCAACGACGGCCCGCCGTGTAACAACACGCTCGACCCCTTCACCGAGATGCGACAGGCGAGCCTCCTCGGCAAGGTCAACGCCCGCGACCCCACGAGGCTCCCCGCGTCGACCGTGCTGGAGATGGCGACCGAACACGGCGCCCGCGCCGCCGGCTTCGACCGCCTCGGCGCGCTGCGCGAGGGGCACCACGCCGACGTAATCGGGATCACGACCGACCTGACGCGCGCGACGCCGGTCCACGACCCCCTCTCGCACCTCGTGTACGCGGCCCACGGCGACGACGTGACCTTCACCATGGTCGACGGCGAGGTCCGGTACGCGAACGGCGAGCACGTCGGGGTCGACGCGGCGACGGTCCGCCAGCGCGCGACGCGACACGCGGAGCGTGTGGTCGAGCAGGCCGGCATCGACACGGCCAAACCGTAGGTCCGCCGGCGAGAGCGGGCCGCTCACCGTAAACCACCGCGATACCCGCTAAAATCGGCTTTATCGGCGTAAATCCGACCGGAGTATCTCTCGTTTATACCCGTCCGCGGCCCGTCCGTCGAATCACCATGACGGACCGATCGCGGACGGCAGACGACGACGGATCGCAGCCGACAGACGACGACCGACCGGCCGACGCGGCCACCGGCGGCCTCGGCCGACGCGAGTTCGTCGCCGTCGGCGCCGGCGCGAGCGCGACGCTCCTCGCCGGCTGTACCGGCGGCGAATCGCCCCCGTCGTCTGGCGGCTCGGACGGCTCCGACGGCTCGGACGGCTCGGAACCGCTAACCGGCACTTTCCGGCTCCTCATCAGCGACGCCCCGGCCGACATCGACGACTTCGACCGGCTGGACGTGACCCTCGACCGAGCCCGCGTGTTCGAGGCTGGTGACGGCGAGGACGAGGACGACGAAGACGGAGATGAAAACGAGGACGACGCCGGCGAGAACGTCACCGACACCGACGGTGACGACGGGTCCCCCAACGGAACGGCGGACGACGAGGACGAGGGGGACGACGTGGCAGGAGACGAGAGCGGAGACGACGAGGAAGACACCGAAGGAGACGACGACGAGGAAGACGACGCGGACGAGGGCGAGGACCGCGGCTTCAGGGTCGTCGACCTCGACGGCGCGACGGTCGACCTCACGCAGGTGATCGACGAGGACGCGATCGCCGTCTTCGACGGCGAGCTCCCGGCCGGGGACTACGAGAAGATCGAACTGGCGGTCTCCGCTATCGAGGGGACCGTCGACGGCGGCGAGGTCGACGTGAAGCTCCCGAGCGAGAAGCTCCAGATCACGAACGGGTTCGAGGTCACCGCCGACGAGCCGGTCAGCTTCGTCTTCGATATCAACGTCGTCAAGCGCGGCAAGAACAACGGCTACATCCTCAAACCCGTGATCTCGGGCAGCGGGGTCGCGGGCCGCGACGTCGAGGTCAACGAGATCGACGAAGACGAGGACGGCGACGGCGACATCGAAGAGTCAGAGGCGGACGAAGACGGTGAGGAGGGCGGCGGCGAGGAGAGCGACGACGGGGAGACGACCGACGACTCCGGTGACGGCGACGCCACCGGTGGTAACGAGACGGACGACGCGGAGAACGGGACCGAGACCGGAAGCTAACTACGAGGAGGTCCCGACCGACGATGCGGTCGCGGACGGGCTCCTCGCCCACTGCATCGCGGCGTCGTCGTCGTTGAACGCCTCGGTGTCGACGCCCTCGACGTCGATGGTCCGCTTGAGGTACCGCCGCTTCGAGCGCTGCCCGACGACGGCGAAGCGGTCGACGCCGCGGGCGACCGCTATCTGCGCCGACTCGCGGAGCGCGCGCCGGCCGGCATCCGAACACGGCCTGCTCGTCCGCACGACGATCACGATCGCGTCGACATCGTCGGGGTCGGTCGCGCTCCGCCAGCGGTCGAGCAGCGCCTCGCCGTCTGCGGGGCTCAGCCCAGTCCCGTGTGGGAACTCGACGACGAGGATATCGTCCTCGACCCGCAGCAGCCAGCGCTCGCTCGGTTCCATGGCACCCGATACCACGTTCCCGATAATAAATCCGCGCTCCCGAATATCACGAGTGGTATTTTCGCGGCCGAATCGGGACGCGACCGCGTCGTTACCCGCGAGCGAGCCGAAGCGACGAGAAACCCCGACGCCGCCTCGCGTTTTCGCTCCGGATATTCGGCGGCCGCGACGGCCGCCTCGACGCGGCCGAGCCGCTGTCGTTCCGCTTCAGTCACGCGACCGCGGGGTCAGCGCGGACCGTCGCCGGACGCGGCGGTCGACGCTTTGCCGGCCGCGTCGACGACCGCGGCCGCGAGCGACTCGAACGACGCCGCGTCGGGAACGACGTCGACGTCGACGCCGCGGTCGGCCGCGGTCTCGGCCGTCGGCGGGCCGATGGCGCCGACGACCGCGTCCCCCAGTCCGGCGCGCGCCGCCTCCTCGACCCCGCGGTCGGCGGCCGCCGCGAGGAAGTGGTCGACCGTGAGCGAGGAGGTGAACGCCGCCGCGTCGAGGTCGCCCGCGGCGGCCAGCTCCGCGGAGTCGCCCGCGGCGGCCGGCCGCGCGAGCCGATACAGGACGGTCTCGGTCACCTCGGTGCCGGCCTCGCGGAGCCCGTCGAGGAGGACGTCGCTGCCGTGATCGGAGCGGGCGACCGTCACGCGCTCGCCCGCGACGCGCGGTTCGAGCGCCGCGACGAGGCCCGCGGAGGTGTACTCTTCCGGGACGACGGCGACCGTCCACCCCGCGTCGCGGGCGGCCGCGGCGGTCGTCGGGCCGATGGCCGCGAGGTCGGCGTCCCCCGGCTCCCAGCCCGCCTCGGCGGCAAGTTCGACGCCGGTCTTGCTCGTGAACACGACGAGCGGCGCGTCGGCTGGGACGGCGCCCGTCGGCTCGACTTCGAGCATCGGGTCGGCGACCGGCTCCGCGCCGAGCGACCGGAGCAGCTCGACGGCCGCCTCGATCCGCTCGTCGTCCGGCCGGAAGACGGCCACGCGCGGGCGACCACCCCCGTCTTCGCTCACGTCTCGTCACCTCCGACCGACCCATCGTCGTCTCCCTCCGTCGCCGGCCGGACCGGTGCGGGGCCGGCGTTCTCGAGGAAGGTCACGACGCGGTCGCGGGTCGCGGCAACGTCGCCGATCACGGTGATCGCGGGCGGCTCGATCCCCGCCTCGTCGCGGGCGTCGACGATCGTATCGAGCGTGCCGGTCGCGACGCGCATGTCGGGCCACGTCGCGCGCTCGACGAGCGCGACGGGCGTGTCGCCGTCGAGGCCGGCGTCGCGGAGCTCGGCCGTGTACGCCGGCAGCTTCCCGACGCCCATCAGCACGACGATGGTGCCGGCGGTCGCCGCCAGCGCCTCCCAGTCGACGGCGGACTCGTCTTTCGTCGGGTCCTCGTGGCCCGTGACGAAGGAGACGGAGGAGGCGTGGTCGCGGTGGGTCACGGGGATCCCGGCCACGGAGGGCCCCGCGATGGCCGAGGTGACGCCGGGGACGACCTCGAAGGGAATCCCGACCTCGGCGAGGTGTTCGGCCTCCTCGCCGCCGCGGCCGAAGACGAACGGGTCGCCGCCCTTCAGTCGGACGACGCGGTTCCCCTCGCGGGCCAGCTCGACCATGCGCCGGTTGGTGTACTCCTGCGGCGTCCACTCGCCGCCGGCGCGTTTCCCCACGTCCTCGCGCTTCGCCTCGGGGATCTCGCCGAGGATCTCCGGGCCCGGGAGCTTGTCGTGAAGGACCACGTCGGCCGACTCGATCAGTCGCTTCGCTTTCACCGTGAGCAGGTCCGGGTCGCCCGGGCCGGACCCGACGAGGAAGACGGTGCCGACGCCGTCGTCGCGCCGACGCGTCGGGGGTTCGTCCGCGTTCGCTCCGGAGCCCGCGCCGGCGCCGTCGTCACTCATCGGCGTCGGCCTCCTCGCGGGCCTCGGCTATCAGCTCGTCCGCCCCGCGGTCCGCGAGGTCGGCGGCAAACTCGGCGGCGGCCGTCGCGTGTGACCGGATCGGGAGGTCGCGGGTGTCGGCCACCTCCTCGGTGCCGTCGGTCGACAGCACCCGCGCTCTGACGTGGACGTGCTCGCCCTGAACCATCGCGGAGACGCCGATCGGCGCGACGCAGCCCCCGTTGAGCTCGCCGAGGATCGTCCGCTCGACGGTGACCGCGACGCGGGTCCGCGGGTGGTCGACCGCCTTACGGACCGCCTTGATCACGTCGGGGTCGCTCGCGGTGACGGCGATGGCCCCCTGCCCCGCCGCAGGGACGTACTCCTCGCGCGGGAGCCGTGTCGTCTCCACCTCGTAGAAGAGGTTCGAGCGGCGTAGGCCGGCCTCCGCGAGGACGACGGCGTCGTACTCGGTCTCGACCTTCCGCTCCATCGCGTCGCGTTCGAGGTCGGACAGCGAGTCGAACCACTCCTCGACGGTCTCGTCGAACTCCTCGTCGACCTCGTCGCCGTCGGTATCCTCGTCGTCCGTGTCGTCAGCGTTCTCGTCGCCGCCCTCGTCGGCCTCCGCCGTCAGGGCATTCTCCTCGCCCGACGCGATCAGGCGCCGCTCGTGTTCGGCCTGGAGGCCGGGCGCGAGCAGCTTCTCCAGCCGCGTGTCGACGTTGCCCCGGATCGGCTCGACGGTGAGGTCGGGGTGGGCCGCCCGGATCTGCGCCCCGCGGCGGAGCGAGCCGGTGCCGACGACGGCGCCCGCGGGGAGGTCCTCGATCCCGAGTCCCTCCGGCTGGACGACCACGTCGCCGGAGGGCGCCCGCTCGGGGACGCCGGCGACGACGAGCTCCGCCATCTCCTCGGTGGGGAGGTCCTTCAGCGAGTGGACCGCGAGGTCGGCGTCGCCGGCGAGCACCTCCTCGTCCAGGGCGCGCACGAACGCGCCCGTCTTCCCGAGGCGGTGGATCAGTTCGTCGGGGATCTGGTCGCCGCGCGTCTCCACTTGCCGGAGTTCGACGTCGCGGCGCCGGCTCGACAGCGCTTCGCGGACGGTCTCGGCCTGCCGGAGGGCCAGGTCCGACCCGCGGGTCGCGAGCCTGAGCGTTTCGGTCATACCCGGACCGAGGTCCCCCGCGTTCAAAAGCGCACCAGTTCGGCCGCCTCGGCGACCGAGACGGCTCGGTCCCCGTTCGCGCGGCGCGGCTCAGGCGGACACCGAGGCAACTCCCGCCACCGTCACGGGCCCTTTATTTGTCGCGCCCCAAGCCGAAGGCGAGATGGCACGCGCGAGCGCCGGGGCGCGGCTCCACTTCGGCTTCTGTAACCTCAGCCTCTCGCACGAGCGCCTGTACGGCGCGCTCGGCGTCGGGCTCGACAGCCCCCGCGTCGTCGTCGACGCGGAACCGGCCCCGGCGGTGCGCGTGGCGGTCGAGCAAGCGGCGGGGACGCCGTCGGAGTCGAGCGATTCGTCGCCGAGCGTGCGCGACGACGTCCGCGGCTACGCGACCGCGGCGGTCGATCTGCTCGGGGTCGACGGCGCCCGCGTTACGGTCCGCGAGTCGCTCCCCCGTCACGCCGGACTCGGCAGCGGGACGCAACTGGCGGCGGCGACGCTCGCGGCGGTCGCGGCCGCGTACGACCTGCCCGCCAGAGTGCGCGAGCGCGCCCCGGCGCTCGGCCGCGGCGGGCGCTCCGGCGTCGGCGTCGCGACGTTCGAGGACGGGGGGTTCGTCCTCGACGCCGGCCACCCCACCGCGCGCTTCACCACCGACCGCCCCGCGAACGGCGAGTGGACCGTGCCGCCGGTGGCCGCGCGCCACGCCGTCCCGGACGACTGGCGCTTCCTGCTCGTCGCGCCCGAGGCGGCCGCCGGTCGGAACGGCGCGGCGGAGGACGACGCGATGCGGACCGCGGTCGAGCGCGCGGAGCCGGGGCTCGCCGACCGCATCGCCGGCATCGTCACCCGGCGCGCCCTCCCCGCGGTCGCGTCGGGGAACGCGGAGGCGTTCGGCGCCGCTGTCGCCGAGATCGGCCGGCTCAACGGGGCGTGGTACGCCGACGAGCAGGGCGGGGTGTACCGGCCGCCCGTGGGGGAGGTCGTCGACTCCCTGTCAGGGGCCGCGTCGGTGTTCGGCGCCGGGCAGTCCTCGTGGGGGCCGACCGTCTACGGCGTCACCGACGCGGCCCGCGCGGACGCGGCGCGCGACGCCGGGCGGTGCGCTCTCGACGCGGCCGGCGTCGGCGGCGAGGTGTCGGTCGTCCGGGCGACCGACGAGGGGGCGCGAGTCGACGAGAGCGCGGGCGAGTGAGTGGAACGGGCTGGGAGGGGTAACACTAAGCCCCGCGGCGACGGGGCGTAAGCCATGTCCAGTGTTCCGTTCGGGATCGCGCGCCTCGACTCGATTCTCGGGGGCGGCGCACCCGCCGGGAGCGTCGTGCTGCTCGCGGGCGAGGCGGGCGCCGGCGCCCGGGAGTTCGCGTACACGAGCGCCGCGATGAACGCCTTGGCGCGCACCGACGAGGAGCTGTTCGACCTGTACTACGGCGACATCGACGCCGACGCCGCGCTCCCCGACTCGGTCCACTACATCTCCTTCACCGCCGACACCGACGCGATCACCCGGGAGATGGCGTACACGATGGCCGACGAGATCGTCGACACGGCCGTCGACGAGATCGCCTTCCGCGACCTCTCGCCGGAGTACTTCCAGCTGTCGCCGGTGCCGCGCGACTGGTACGAGACGGAGACGGCGTCGATCACGGAGCTCGGCGACCGCGGCGAGTACGAGGACGTCCTCACCGCGTTCGGCGACTACCTCTCGGAACACGGCCGGGGGAGCCTCGTCTGTATCGACTCCGTCACCGACCTCGTCTCGATGGTCTCCGACGACACCGACTGGAGCGACGTGGCGATGGTGATGAAGGGGCTGAAGAAGGCCGCCTACGAGTGGGACGCCCTGGTCCTCGTGTTGGTGAACACCGACGCGCTCCGCGACCGCGAGTTCGGCACCCTGATGGACGCCGCGGGCGGGACACTCCAGTTCTCGTGGGAGAGCGGCGGCTCGCAGCGCGCCCGAACCATGTTCGTCCGCGAGTTCCGCGGCGTCCTCTCGCGGCTGGAGGCCGAGAACATCGTCCGCTTCGAGACGGAGATCCACGAGGGCGGGTTCGACATCAGCGACGTTCGTAAGATCCGGTAGCGGGCGCAGTTCGACCCGACCCTCCGCCCGTCTCCCGATCGAGTGGCGCCCGCCGAGTATCGATCTGGAGAACGCCGCGACAGGTTACTTAAGCCTCGCCGCTCAATGTCACGTAGATGACGGAGGACCCGCGATGAGCGACCTCGACCCGGCGACGGCCGCCCTCGACGCCGCCGCCGAGGACGCCGGCGTGAGCCGCGAGGAGCTCCTCAAGCGCGCGCTCGTCGCGCTCGCGGAGTCCGAGGGGATCGACGTCCCCGACTCCGACGAGGTGGCGGCGATCGAAGCGCGCCTCGACGACCTCGACGAGGAGCTCGACGAGAAGGTTGCGGACCTCCGGGAGCGGTTCGTCGACCTCTACCGCGAGGTGGAGGCGCTCGACTCGGGCGAAGCCGCCGAGGACGCGCAATCGTCGGCCCCCGGGCTCGCCGACGCGGACGAGGCCGAATCGCGGGTCGACGACCTCGCCGACGAACTGGAGGAGGTCGCCGCCCGGCTCGACCGCCTCGACGCGGCCGCCGCCGACGCGCCGTCCTCGGATCGGGTCGACGACCTCGACGACCGGCTGGACGCCGTCGACGACCGACTGGACGCCGTCGACGCCCGGCTCGATGACCTGAATGCCGTCGGCGACCGCCTCGACGCCTTCGACGAGCGGCTCGGTGGGGCGGAAGACCGCTTCGATGCGGTCGAAGAGCGGGTCGACAGCGTCGACGACCGCCTCGACGGCGTCGAGGCGGACCTCGCGGGGATCTCCGCGGACGACCTGACCGAGATCGACGAGAAGCTCTCGCGGGTCGCGAACGCGGTCGTGAAGCTCAAGCGCCGGCTCGACGCGGCCGAGCGCGACCGCGCCGACCGAGAGCGCGTGGACGCCCTGACGCGGACGGCGAACCGCCACGGCGTGCGGACCGCGGACTGCGGCCACTGCGGCGGCGGCGTGGAACTGGGACTGTTGTCGGCGCCCGAGTGCCCCCACTGCGGCCGCCGGTTCGAGGACTTAGAGCCGAACGCCGGCTTCCTCGGGACCTCGAAGCTCCTCGTCGCGGACAAGCCCGCCATCGACGGCGACGTCGCGGACGGCGACGGGACGGACCGAACGGGAACCGCCGCGAGCGACGGCGGACCCGACGGAGAGTACCGATGAGCGACGACGACCGATCGGACGGCGACCGGTCTGACGGCGCCGACGACCGATCGGACGGCGACGCCGCACCGGAAGGCGACCCCTTCGGCGGCGGACTCTTCGACGACGAGCCGACCGACGAGGTCGACGAAGCGTTCGACGCGCCCGACAGAGACGAGGCCGACGAGGCCTTCGGCGCGCCTGACGGAGACGAGACCGACGATCCCTTCGCGGCGCTCGGCGGCGGGACCGAGAGAAGTGCGGGCCCCGTGACCGGGTCGGACGGCGACGCGACCGGCGGCGCGCCACGCGAGGACCCGGAGCCGCGCGCGCCGGCGGACGACCCGTTCGCCGATCTGGACACCGACGGCACGGCGGCCGACGAGGACCCGTTCGAGTCGATGGGGACCGGCGAAGTCGGCGAGGAGGACGTCTGGCAGGCGCTCGACGAGGAGGCGTCGGTCGGGACCGACGCGACGGCGTTCGACGACCTCGGCGCCGACGGAGAGGTGGGCGGCGCGGCGACGCGCTCGCCGGGCCCGACATCGGACGCCGGGAGGGCCGGCGACGAGCACGTCGTCGACAAGCGGAGCTACTGCCAGCGGTGCCCGCACTTCACGGCGCCGCCCGAGACGGCGTGTGCGCACGAGGGGACCGAGATCGTCGAGTCGGTCGACTTCTCTCAGTTCCGGGTCCGCAACTGCCCGATGATCGACGCGGACGACCCCGCCTTCGACGGCGAGTAACCGGAACCAGTTCCTTCGGGTCGCCTGCGTACTCCCGACCGATTTCTGAACACGTTCAAGCGCGTTCGCCCGGAAGTGGCGCGTCACGTGATAGGATCCCTCTCGAAGTCGGACCACCCCGTCGATTTCGGGTCCGGGGAGGTCACCGGCGCGATAGGGGATTCGATTACGGTGATCCCGCTCGTCGTCGCGCTGGCGCTGCTGACGGACGTCTCGCTGCCGCACGCGCTCGCCGCGTTCGGCGCGTTCCAGATCGTCTGGGGCGTCCGGTACGGGCTACCGATCTCGGTCGAGCCGATGAAGGCGCTGGCCGCGCTCGCGATCGCGGGCGCGCTCACCTACGCCGAACTCGCGCTCGCGGGGGTTATCCTCGGCGCCGTCCTCCTCGCGATCGGCCTCTCGGAGACGCTCGGGTACGTCGAGCGGTGGATCGGCGAGCCGGTCATCCGCGGCGTCCAGTTCGCGGTCGGCCTCGTCCTCTTGGAGACGGGGCTCCGACTCGCGGCCGACGACCCGCTCGTGGCGCTCGTCGGCGTCGCGATCGCCGCCGTGTTCGCGCTCACGGGGCACGGGAAAGCGAGTGCGCTGGCCGTCGCCCTCGTCGGCGTCGCGGCCGCGCTCGTCGTCGCCGGCGTCCCCTCGCCGCGGCTGCCGGGCGCACCGCCGACGCCGGCGTTCGGCGCGGCGCTCACGCGCGCCACCGTTGACGGCGTGGTCGCGCAGCTGGCGATGACGATCGGCAACGCCGCGCTGGCGACCGCGCTCCTCTTCTCCGACCTGCTCGACGCCGACGTCACCCCCGACGAGCTGTCGACGAGCATGGGGGTGACGAACCTGATCGCGGTGCCGCTCGGCGGGGTTCCGATGTGTCACGGCTGCGACGGGGTCGCCGGCAAGCACGCGTTCGGCGCGCGCACCGGCGGCGCGAACCTCGTTCTCGGGGGCGGCTACCTCGTCGCCGCGCTCTTCGCCACGCCCGCGCTGATCGCGGCGTTCCCGCTCGCGATGCTCGGCGCGCTCCTCGCGATCGTCGCCGTCTCCCTCGCGCGCAACGTCACCGACTCGGGGAACCGTGCGCTCTCCGTCGGTATCGGCCTCCTCGCGGTGGCGACGAACCTCGGCGTCGCCTTCCTCGTCGGGATCGCGGTCCACCTCGCCTGGGAGCGAGTCCGAGTGAGCGACTAGGCCGCTGAGCGGACGCGCCAGTTATATATGAAACTGCTGCGGCGCGCGCCTGCGAGCGGCCGCCACCGGCGGCCGCGAGCCAGCGCGTGCGAGAGAGTCGGTCGCCGAGCGAAGCGAGGGCGACCGACGAGGGCGGGGAGGTGTGAGGTGCGGCGCGGTGCTGTGTGGGGTGGGACTCATACGGTCGTGCGAAAGTATTTCCCAATATAGTCGTATTCTATAGTAATGGGTCGGTTGGACGGAATCACTCTGGAAGAACTTCACGAGCTACGTGAGCAAACAGCGGGAGAGATCCCGCGAGAACG